>NZ_JBFUCW010000002.1:0-262395 GCF_056405035.1 Pedococcus sp. P2_A3
GGCTCGATCCGCGTGAGCACAACCAACACCTTCTATTCACTGTCCACCATCGGAGTTCCTACTACATGACTGCCAGCACGGTCGAAAAGACCGCCCCTCAGGTTGCCATCAACGACATCGGCACCGAGGAAGAACTGCTCGCCGCGATCGATGCGACGATCAAGGATTTCAATGACGGAGACATCGTCGAGGGTGTCATCGTCAAGGTCGACCGGGACGAGGTCCTGCTCGACATCGGCTACAAGACCGAGGGTGTCATCCCCTCCCGCGAGCTCTCGATCAAGCACGACGTCGACCCCTCTGAGGTCGTCAAGGTCGGCGACGAGGTCGAGGCCCTGGTCCTCCAGAAGGAGGACAAGGAAGGTCGTCTGATCCTGTCCAAGAAGCGTGCGCAGTACGAGCGCGCCTGGGGCACGATCGAGAAGATCAAGGAAGAGGATGGCGTCGTCACCGGCACCGTCATCGAGGTCGTCAAGGGTGGACTCATCCTCGACATCGGCCTGCGCGGCTTCCTCCCCGCCTCGCTCGTGGAGATGCGTCGCGTCCGCGACCTCCAGCCCTACGTGGGCAAGGAGATCGAGGCCAAGATCATCGAGCTCGACAAGAACCGCAACAACGTGGTCCTGTCGCGTCGTGCGTGGCTCGAGCAGACCCAGTCCGAGGTGCGCACCACGTTCCTCAAGGAGCTCCAGAAGGGGCAGGTCCGCTCCGGCGTCGTGTCCTCGATCGTCAACTTCGGTGCGTTCGTGGACCTCGGCGGAGTCGACGGTCTCGTCCACGTCTCCGAGCTGTCCTGGAAGCACATCGACCACCCGTCCGAGGTCGTCGAGGTCGGCACCGAGGTCACCGTCGAGGTGCTCGACGTCGACATGGACCGCGAGCGCGTCTCCCTGTCGCTCAAGGCGACGCAGGAAGACCCGTGGCAGCACTTCGCCCGCACCCACGCGATCGGTCAGGTCGTGCCGGGCAAGGTCACCAAGCTGGTCCCGTTCGGTGCGTTCGTCCGCGTGGACGACGGCATCGAGGGCCTGGTCCACATCTCCGAGCTGGCCGAGCGCCACGTGGAGCTGCCGGAGCAGGTCGTCACGGTCGGTTCCGACATCTTCGTCAAGGTCATCGACATCGACCTCGAGCGTCGCCGGATCTCGCTGAGCCTCAAGCAGGCCAACGACGACAGCGCGCCCGTGGCCGAGTTCGACCCGACCCTCTACGGCATGGCCGCGGAGTACGACGAGGCCGGCAACTACAAGTACCCGGAGGGCTTCGACCCGGAGACCAACGAGTGGCTCGAGGGCTTCGACGCCCAGCGTGAGAAGTGGGAGAAGCAGTACGCCGAGGCCCACACCCGCTGGGAGGCCCACAAGACGCAGGTCGAGGAGGCCACCAAGGCCGACGCCGAGGCAGCTGCCAACGCCGGTGCCGCGACGTCCTACTCGTCCGACTCGGGCTCATCCGCTGCGGCGTCCGACAGTGATTCGGGCAGCAGCAGCCGCCCGGCCGCTCCGGCGTCCGAGGGCACCTTGGCCTCCGACGAGGCCCTCGCCGCACTGCGCGAGAAGCTCACCGGCAACTGAGCCCGCGCCACGCGGCATACCTCGTATGCCGCGTGGCCGGCCCGGTTCGCACCCGGCCAGAGGCCCGGTCCCCACGAGGGGGCCGGGCCTCTCGCTGTCCCCGGGACGAGACCCGTGGGGGTGGCTGCACCGCCGTGCAGGTCGAGCCGATGGCGCAGCTGATGACCCGACCCGTGACGCGCGTCGACTACGCGGCATACAACCCTCCGGGTTAAGGTGCCCGGGTGCCGTTCACGCCCGCTCACGTGGCAGCGGTCCTGCCCTGGGTGGGCCGGCGGCGGCCGGGATGGGTGGTCCCCTCGGCCCTCGTCATCGGATCGATGGTGCCGGACCTCCTCTACTTCGTGCCGATTCGCAGCGACCGCAACCTGTCCCACTCGTTGACCGGGCTCGTCACCCTCGACCTCGCGCTGGGCCTGCTCTTCGTGGGGCTCTGGAGAGTGGTCGCCGCACCCGTGGTGCGCGACCTCGCGCCGGCTGCTGTCCGCAGGAGGCTCCCCGTGCCGCCGGCGATGACGAGACGCGACGCCCTCTGGTCGGTGCCGTGCGTGGTGCTGGGCGCCCTGACCCACCTCGTCTGGGACTCGTTCACCCATGCCAATGGGTGGGCCGTCGAGCGGGTCCCGTTCCTGACGGCGGACGTCGGGCTCCCGGTTTTCAAGCTGGCGCAGTACTCCAGTGGGCTGGTGGGGTGTGCGGTGGTCCTGGCCCACTGTCTTCGCAGCCCCGAGGCACTGGGGTCACGGGGCAGCGGACCCCCTCGCGCCACGCAGCCCGAGCGGGTGACGGTGCGCACCCTGCTCGCGGCGGCGCCGGTGGTCTGCGCACTGGCCTTCGCTGTGCCGGCCCTGCTCGTCGGCACGCAGACCGAGATGCTGCTGTACGTCGCAGTGGTCCGTGGCGTCAGCGGGCTGGGGCTGGTGGCCTGTGCCGTCGCGGTGTGGTGGCACGTGAAGGTGCGTCCACGCGATCTCGTCGCGGCAGCGGGGGCGCGCCGCAGCCCGGGTGTCTAGGCTCGGGGGATGGCACGCACCATCGCGACCAACACCCGCGTCGACCTCGACGGGCTCCTCGACTTCGTGAGACCCCGTCACCACATGCTCGTCATCACCAGCAGGGCTGATGGTCGGCCGCAGGCCTCGCCGGTCACGGGTGGCGTCGACGACAGCGGTCGGATCGTCATCTCGAGCTATCGCGACCGCGCCAAGACAGCCAACGCTCGGAAGCGGCCCGAGGTGTCCGTGCTCGTCCTCTCGGACGACTTCGGCGGTGCCTGGGTGCAGGTCGACGGGGAGTGCGAGGTGATCGATGCGCCCGAGTCGGTCGAGCCGCTGGTCGAGTACTTCCGCAACATCTCGGGGGAGCACCCCGACTGGGACGAGTACCGCCAGGCGATGGTCGACCAGGACAAGTCGATCCTGCGGATCACCCCCACCCGGTGGGGCCCGGTCGCCACCGGCGGCTTCCCGCCCCGCCTCGCTGACTAGGCGGGGACGACTGCGCCCCCGACCCGGCTGCCACGCCACCGCGCGCCCCGCGTCCGGCTAGGGTGGTGGCCATGCTGCGCGTCGGCCTCACGGGAGGCATCGGATCCGGGAAATCCACTGTGGCGCAACGGTTCTCGTCTCACGGGGCTGTCGTGGTGGACGCCGACGTCCTGGCCCGTGAGGTGGTGGCACCGGGAAGTCGCGGCCTGGCCGCGATCGTCGACCGGTTCGGCGACGCCGTTCTCGACGATGCCGGCGCGTTGAACCGCCCGGCTCTCGGAGCCCTCGTCTTCGCCGACGAGGCGTCTCGCCGCGACCTCGAATCCATCACCCACCCCCTCATCGCCGAGCGCACCCGCGAGCTCGTCGCGGGTGCGCCAGAGGACGCGGTGGTCGTCCACGACGTGCCGCTGCTCGTCGAGAAGCACTACGGCCCCGGCTACCACCTGGTGGTCGTCGTGGGTGCCGACGAGGAGACGAGGGTGAAGCGCCTCATGCGCACGCGCGGCATGACCGAGGCCGACGCCCGCAGCAGGATCGCGGCTCAGGCGAGTGACGAGCAGCGCCGGGCCGCGGCCGACGTCTGGATCGCCAACGACGGGGGCCAGGACGACCTCCTGGCCGCCGTCGACGAGCTCTGGGAGTCACGGCTCGTGCCGTTCGAGCAGAACGTGCGGCTGGGCCGCCGGGCCCCGCGCCCGGGGGGACCCGAGCTCGTGCCGAGCGACCCCACCTGGCCGGCGCAGGCAGCGCGCCTGCTGGCGAGGCTCTCCCTCGCCTTCGGCGACCTGGCAGTGACCGCCGACCACATCGGCAGCACCGCGGTGCCGGGACTGGCGGCGAAGGACGTGATCGACCTGCAGGTCGGCGTGCGGTCACTCTCCGACGCCGACGACCAGGCCCTTGTCGACCGGCTGGCTGCGGCGGGCTTCCCGCGCCCCACGGCGACGGCCGAAGACCGCTCCAAGGACGGCACGCCGTGGCCCAAGCGGTTCCACGGCAGCAGCGACCCGGGGCGCGCGACCAACGTGCACGTCCGGCAGGTCGGCAGCCCCGGCTGGCGCTGGGCGCTGATGTTCCGTGACTGGATGCGAGCGGTGCCCGAGGCGCGCGAGGAGTATGCCGCCGAGAAGCTCCGGCTCGCGGACGGCGCCGCGACGCGGGAGGAGTACGCCGACGCGAAGGAGCCGTGGTTCGACGCCGTCCACGACCGGGTCGAGGACTGGGCGTCGCACACCGGGTGGGAGCCGGCGGGTGGCTGAGCACCGGAGGCCGGCACGGGTCTACGACGTCGGTGAGGAACCTGACCCTCGAGCCTCCTTGGCGAACGAGCGGACCGCGCTGGCGTGGATGCGCACCGCCCTGGCCCTGGTCGGTGGAGGGGTCGCGTTCGTGTCGTTGGCGAGCCTGTCGACGCTCCCGGCGTGGGCCGCACTGGTGGGCGCCGCCGCCTGCATCGGCGGGGGAGCCCTGGCCGTCCGGGCCGTCACCGGTTGGGCTCGCGTCGAACGGGCGCTGCGCCTGCGCCTGCCGCTGCCCGCACCGGGGGCGCTGGTGGCGCTGGCCGGAGGTGTGGTGGTCCTCGGCCTCCTCACCCTCGTCCTGGCGGTGGTGGAGGTCGCGCGCCGGTGAGCCCGATCCCGAACCGCGAGGCACTCCAGCCCGAGCGCACCGCCCTGGCCTCGCAGCGCACGGCCGTCACGGCGATGGTGGCGATGGTGCCGGTGGCCCTCGTGGCGTTGCGGACCGACCGACCCCTGCAGGCGGGAGCGGGTGCCGTCGCGATGGGCTTCAGTGTCGTGCTGGTGGTGGCCGTGCGACGGCGGTTCGCCCAGCTGCGCGACGACAGCCGTGGCTACTCGCCGTTCCCCCCGATGGTGCGGGTGGCCGCGGTGACCGTGCTCGCCGCGGTGGGTGGGGCGGTGCTCGGCGTCACGTGGTGGCTGCGCTGACGGGCGCGGCGACGACTCACCCGCCGGCCGTCGACGGGTGGCGCAGACCCGCCCGGGGCTGGGCGAACGCCTCCAGCAGGTTGGCGGTGATCTGGTCGAGGACCCGCCGGACCAGCGGTGTGCGTGTCGTCGTCGCGCACTCGTTGACGATGCCGCAGAGCCACTCGGTCGTGCCGGCGTTGAACACACCCGCGCCACTGGGTGTCGAGTGGTAGGCCGTGGCCAACAGTGCTGTCTTGTGACCGCTCGTCGTCGCGACGGACCGGAACAGGATCTCGTCGTTGGCCGGGGTGTGGGGGTCCATCGCCCCGTCGCCCTCGTTGCCGTAGACGTGCCGGAGCACGTCACCCACGCCGACCCCGGTGCCGCGGAACAACCACGAGGGCGCCGAGACCACCGTCGCGTCGCCCACGATGTCGGTGCCGGACATGCCCAGGCCGGTGAGTGACGCGGGGTCGCGCCTGAGCGGTGCGTCGCGCCACTGGGTGGTCTTGTCGGCAGGCGCCGTGGCCGGGTCGAGCGTCGTGTCGCGGTAGACGGTCATCGAGGCGACGTTGCCCTGGGCATCGCGTCGCACGCGGGTCTGCCAGTAGAGCTCGTTCGCGCCGAGGACGGCCAGGTTGGTCCCGTGGGCCACGGCCGTGTTCAGGGTGTCGTAGTTGCGTCGCGTCCAGTACTCGCTGTGGCCGGGGATGATGATCGTCGAGTAGCCGTTCACCTGGGTCGGGGCGGCATCCAGGGACATGTCGGAAGTCCAGTCGACCGTGATGTGGTGTCGGGCGAGGTAGACGGCGAGGGGGACGTCCATCCCGAGCAGCTGGGAGATGCCAGCGCCGGCGAGGGCCCGGTGGGTCGAGGCGACGTAGGCGCGGTTCGCGTGCCGCGCGGCGGTCGTGGCGCCCTGGCCGAAGTAGAGGCTGGTCCCGCCGGCCCTGTTGTAGGCCAGCTGGGTGAGGTCCGCTCCGATCGCGAGGTAGGCCGCGCGGTCGCCGCTGGTGAGCACGTACAGCGGCTGGTAGCTCTCGGAGGCGAGGCGGTCGAGCGGGCGGAAGCGGATGAGGTAGAGCCCGGGCGACCAGCTCGCGTCGGGCGTGATGGAGAGACTCGTGGGCCAGGCGTTGTCCTGGGTCACGTGCGGCTGGCTCGGCAAGGTGGCCTGTCGGTGGGCGACGATCGGTGCCGAGCGCCAGACCAGACGGCCCGTGAAGCCGCCGCGGTACGCCCCGACGCGGATGGCCTCGACGACGACCCGGGTCTGCGCGACGGCCGCCAGGTGGACGCCGAGGTGCTCGCCGCACGCGGCATAGGTCCGGTCGAGGTAGCCCTGGACCAGGGGGTTCTGGCCCTTCGGCGACTGGCGCTGGCCGGGGACCTCGATGCGGCCACGGCGGGCGAGCTCGCGGCCCAGCCACCCCGGCGGCGCATTGACGCAGCGGGGCGCGATCACGCCCGGGAGGGTGGCGGGCAACACGCCGGGTGCGGTGGCCGACGGCTCGTTCTCGGCGGGGGCTTGCGCGGTGGACAGCGTGGGCGTGCCAGCGGCCGGCAGCGGGGCACCGGCCGGTCCCGAAGAGCACGCCGTGACCACCACCAGCAGGCCGGCGGCAACCAGGGCGTGAAAGGGGCGAGCACCGCGCACCCTGCAAGAGCACCACGGGACGCTGCACGAAGCCTCGGTGCCACCTGCGAGTCCGCTGGGAGACGACGGACTGTGGGCGACCCCCGACGGGAGGGGCCCGGGACCCGCCGGCGACGGGGGTGTCGTCCGTCGCCGGCGGGCGCCTTCGGACCGGTTTGTCCCTGCCCGGTCACTGGATGAGACAGGCCAGCGACCGATCCGTGACGTGGCGCGCTGCCGACCCTCCTCGTGGGAGGTCAGCCGGCGCGCGGATCCTGCTCGTGCCGCACCGGGACGAGCGGCAGGGCGACGAGGGCGAACAGCGACGCGGAGGCGAACGTCACGGCATACCCGGTCCAGGTGACGAGGGCGCCCGCGAGCGGGGGCACGGCCGCAGCGGTGAGGAACTGGCCGGTGTTCTGCACGCCGAGGGCGCGCCCCGACCAGAACGGTCCGGCGCGCTCGGCCACGGCGGTGAACGCGAGCCCGTTGTCGGCCACGGTGACCGTGGAGGCGACCAGCAGCAGGAGGACGGCGACCCCCCAGTCCTCGTGGGCGGCCGTGCCGAGCAGGGCCATCGTCACGACCACGGCGGCCGCGACCCAGCGCAGGGGTCGCATCCTGCTCCCGACCCGGTCGGAGAGGTGCCCCACGGCGATGCGCCCGAGGGCGCCGCAGACCTGCGTCACCGCGACGAGCGTGCCCGCGGAGGCAGCCGACCAGTCCCGGTCGGTGACCAGCCACGCGAGCGAGTAGGTCCACACCAGGAACTGCGGCACGACGAGCAGCATCGAGACCCCGTGCACCCGGGCCAGCGTGCGATCGGTGCGATAGGGGTTGCGGGCCGTGTCGACGGTGCGTGGCGGCCGAGGCGGGTCCGTGACGACGACGGCGACGGCCACGCACGCCAGGGCGGCAGCGGCTGCGGGCACCGCCAGGGCGACCCGTATGCCGCGCTGCTCGGCCAGGACGGCCATGCTCAGCGCGGCGACGGCCACGCCGAGGGGCTGTGCCATCTGACGGACCCCCATGGCGAGCCCGCGACGGCCAGCCGGGAACCAGCCGACCACGATCCGTCCGCTGGCAGCGTTGGCGCTGGCTGCAGCCGCGCCGGCGACGAACAGCCAGGCGCACCAGCCGACCGGGCCGTGGGCCGTGGTGCTGGCCAGGGCGGCCAGGGCGGTGACAGCCAGCCCGCTGAGGAGCGCCCGTCGCTCACCCCAGCGGTCGACGACCACACCCCACGCGACGAGGGTGAGCATGACGCCGACCATCGGTGCGGCGCTCACCAGGCCCGCCGCCGCCAGGGAGAGCCCCTCGCGCGTGTGCAGGACGGGGATGAGGAACGCGGGCCCGTGCAGGGCGACCGCGCTGGCGGTCTGGGCAAGCGTGCTGACGCCGAGCATCGCCCACCGACGACCGGCTCCCACGCCGGTTCCGGAAGCGGAACCGGTCGTGCCCGGAGGACTCGTCGCCGCGGCCATCGTCCAGTCGTACGCCTGGGGCGGTCCCGCGTGCAGACCGTCTCACCGCATCCTGAGACAGGCGGTGTCAGGGGGTCGGCCTACGCTGGACGCATGCGTCCCACGACAGACCTGCAGCGCACGGTCGCCCCGTTCGAGGTGGTGTCCGAGTTCCAGCCCGCCGGTGACCAGCCCGCCGCCATCGCCGACCTCGCGACGCGGATCCGGGCGGGGGAGAAGAACACCGTGCTGCTCGGCGCCACCGGCACCGGCAAGTCCGCGACCACCGCGTGGCTGATCGAGCAGGTGCAGCGCCCGACCCTCGTGATGGCGCCCAACAAGACCCTGGCCGCCCAGCTCGCCAACGAGTTCCGGGAGCTGCTGCCCAACAACGCGGTCGAGTACTTCGTCTCGTACTACGACTACTACCAGCCCGAGGCCTACATCCCGCAGACGGACACCTACATCGAGAAGGACTCCTCGATCAACGACGAGGTCGAGCGGCTGCGCCACAGCGCGACCAACTCGCTGCTGACCCGCCGCGACGTCATCGTGGTGGCCTCGGTCTCCTGCATCTACGGCCTCGGCACCCCGCAGGAGTACGTCGACCGGATGGCCCGGCTGCGGGTCGGCACCGAGGTCAACCGCGACGACCTGCTGCGGCGGTTCGTCCAGATGCAGTACACCCGCAACGACCTCGCCTTCACCCGGGGCACCTTCCGGGTGCGCGGCGACACGGTCGAGATCATCCCGGTCTACGAGGAGCTGGCCGTCCGGATCGAGTTCTTCGGCGACGAGATCGAGCGGATCTACACCCTCCACCCGGTCAGCGGCGAGATCATCCACGAGGAGCAGGAGATGTACGTCTTCCCGGCGACGCACTACGTCGCCGGCCCCGAGCGGATGGAGCGGGCCATCCGGGGGATCGAGCTCGAGCTGGCCGACCAGCTCGCCGCCTTCGAGAAGCAGGGCAAGCTGCTCGAGGCCCAACGGCTGCGCATGCGCACCACCTACGACATCGAGATGATGCGCCAGGTGGGGTCGTGCTCGGGCATCGAGAACTACTCGATGCACATCGACGGTCGAGGCCGGGGGACGGCCCCCAACACGTTGCTCGACTACTTCCCGGAGGACTTCCTCCTCGTCATCGACGAGTCCCACGTCACCGTGCCGCAGATCGGGGCGATGTACGAGGGCGACATGTCCCGCAAGCGGCAGCTCGTCGACCACGGGTTCCGGCTGCCCTCGGCGATGGACAACCGCCCGCTGCGGTGGGAGGAGTTCCTCGACCGGATCGGGCAGACCGTCTACCTGTCAGCCACCCCCGGCCCCTACGAGCTGGCGCAGAGCGAGGGGATCGTCGAGCAGATCATCCGCCCCACCGGCCTGATCGACCCCGAGGTCGTGCTCAAGCCGACCAAGGGCCAGATCGACGACCTGCTCCACGAGATCGGCGAGCGCACCAAGGTCAACGAGCGGGTGCTGGTGACGACGCTGACCAAGAAGATGGCCGAGGACCTCACCGACTACCTCCTCGACAAGGGAGTGCGGGTTCGCTACCTGCACAGCGAGGTGGACACCCTGCGCCGCGTCGAGCTGCTGCGCGAGCTGCGGATGGGCGAGTACGACGTGCTCGTCGGCATCAACCTGCTGCGGGAGGGACTCGACCTGCCCGAGGTGTCGCTGGTCAGCATCCTCGACGCCGACAAGGAGGGCTTCCTGCGCTCCGCCCGCTCGCTCATCCAGACGATCGGTCGCGCCGCCCGCAACGTCTCCGGCCAGGTCCACATGTACGCCGACAAGATCACGCCGTCCATGCAGGAGGCGATCGACGAGACGCAGCGTCGGCGCGAGATCCAGATCGCGTACAACCTCGAGGCCGGGGTCGACCCGCAGCCCTTGCGCAAGAAGATCGCCGACATCACCGACCTCCTCCAGCGTGAGGATGCCGACACCGAGGCGCTGCTCGGGTCGGGTCGCAGCCAGTCGCGCGGCAAGAACGCCAGCCGGGGTGGGCGCGGCGCCCTGCAGGCCGATGCGGGCGTCGCCACCGACCGGCTGCGCAACCTCCCCGCCACCGACCTGGCCAACCTCATCCAGGAGCTGTCCACCCAGATGCACCAGGCTGCCGCCGACCTGCACTTCGAGCTGGCGGCCCGGCTGCGTGACGAGATCGGCGACCTCAAGAAGGAACTGCGGCAAATGTCCGCTGCGACCCAGTAGGGGTCGTTTGCGGACAGACGACACCGCGCGGTGTGCCTACTACCGTCGCTCCTGTGACGACGTTCGACGCCGAGGCCCTGCGCGACTACTGCCTGGCCAAGCCGGGGGCCTGGGCAGACCAGCCCTGGGAGGGCGACTTCGTCGCCAAGGTGGCCGACAAGATCTTCGCCTTCCTGGGCAGCGACGCGGTCGGGCTGAAGTGTGGCGCGACCCGCGCCGAGGCCGACGAATGGCTCCTGCAGTACCCCGAGGACGCGTCGGTGATGCCCTACATCGGGCGGTCCGGGTGGAACACCCTGCGCCTGGGCGGCGCGATCCCCGCCGACGAGCTGCGCGAGGCGGTCGACGCCTCCTACGAGACCGTCGTCGCCAAGCTCCCCAAGAGCCGCCGACCCGACGCGCACTGAGACCCGCCCGGCCCGAGTTGGGCGCGTGGCGAAAAGTCTGGGACACTAACGATGTTCATCGGAGGGCGGGCCCCCTCCGTGTAGTGTTGTTTTGTACATCGGAGGGGAGTATCCCCACGCGGTGTCCTCGTCATCACGGTCGCTCGTCGCACCGGCTCACCCGGCCGCGCGGCATACCGACCCGGGGAGCCGGTCCGCACCTCACGGGGCGGGAGAGACCTCCGGCCACCTCGTTGTGACCGGAAGGTTCTCCTGTGACCGCATTCGCTGCGACCACCGCCACCCAGATGGAAGTCCCCACCTGGGTCTGGTACCTCACCGTCGGCCTGATGGCCGCGGTCCTGCTGTTCGACGTCTTCATCATCGCGCGCCGCCCGCACGTGCCCACGACCAAGGAGGTCAGCCTCGCGCTGGCCTTCTACATCGGCGCGGCCCTGCTGTTCGGGCTCGGCATCTGGTACTTCACCCACGACCAGGCCGGCGGCAAGTTCGCCACTGAGTACTACGCCGGCTGGCTGACCGAGTACTCGTTGTCGGTCGACAACCTTTTCATCTTCCTGCTGATCATGGCCAGGTTCGGGGTGCCGGAGAAGCTCCAGCAGTCGGCCCTGCTGATCGGCATCATCATCGCCGTCATCCTGCGCGGCATCTTCATCGCCGTCGGGGCCGCCGCGATCAACCAGTTCTCGTGGGTCTTCTACATCTTCGGCGCGTTCCTCATCTACACCGCGGTCAAGCTCGGCAGGGAGGGGGAGACCGACGACGACGAGTACGAGGAGAACCGCTTCATGAAATGGGTCGAGAAGCGCTTCCCGGCCACCGACCGGTACGACGGGGCCAAGCTGTTCACCCACATCGACGGCAAGAAGCTGGCGACCCCGATGTTCATCGTCATCATGGCGCTGGGCACGACCGACCTGCTCTTCGCGCTCGACTCGATCCCGGCCATCTACGGGCTCACCAAGGAGCCCTACCTGGTGCTCACCGCGAACCTGTTCGCGCTGATGGGTCTGCGCCAGCTCTACTTCCTCATCGGCGGCCTGCTCAAGAAGCTGGTCTACCTCAGCCTCGGCCTGGCCGTGCTGCTCGCCTTCATCGGCGTCAAGCTGGTGCTGCACGCCCTGCACGAGAACGAGCTGCCGTTCATCAACGGTGGCGAGCACGTGACCGCGGCTCCGGACATCCCGATCTCGGTGTCGCTGGGTGCCATCGTGGTCATCCTCGGCGTTACCACCGTCGCGAGCCTCTGGAAGTCGCGCAAGGACGAGCGCGAGCGGCTCTCAACCTCCTGACCGGGCCGGGTCGGCACGCTCGTCCGGGTAGGCGTCTCTGCGCTGGCCGGCGCCCATCACCAGGGCGCTGGCCAGCACCACCAGGGCCATGCCCAGGAGCTGGAGGGGGCCGAGCCGCTGGCCCAGGACGACGAGCCCGGCGAGGGCGGCAGCGGCCGGCTCGAGGCTGAGGAGGATGCCGAACACCCGCGCGCTGAGCGTCCGCAGGGCGGCCAGCTCGAGCGAGTACGGCAGCACCGACGACAGCACGGCGATGCCGAGCCCCTTGCCCACCGCCTCGCCGGTCCAGTCCGCGACGCTCGTCACCCCGAACGGCAGGGTCACGACGAGGGCGACCGCCATCGCCAGCGCGAGTCCCTCGAGCTTCGGGAACTCCCGACCGGCGCGACCGCTCGCGAGGATGTATGCCGCCCAGCAGGCTCCCGCGAGCGCCGCGAGTCCCAGCCCGGTCCACTCGATGTCGGCGAAGGGCGTGTCGAGGGCCTCGGAGATCAGCACCACGCCGATCGCGGCCGCGGCGACGGCAGCCAGGTCACGAAGCCGTCTCGACAGCGCCGTCGCGAGGGCGAGCGGCCCGAGGAACTCGACGGTCACGGCCACGCCGATCGGCAGGTGCGCCAGGGACGAGTAGAACGCCAGGTTCATCAGGCCGAGGGCGGCCCCGAACCCGAGGACGGTGAGCCACGCCGTGCGGCCGTGTCCGCGGAGGCGGGGCCGGGCGATCGCCCAGAGGATGGCCGTGGCGAACACGAGCCGCAGGGTGACCGAACCGCCGGCCCCGATCTCGGGGACGAGCGTGGCGGCCAGCGCGCCACCGAACTGCACCGACACGATGGCGGTGAGCACGAGGAGCAGCGGCCGGGCCGGGGTCCGCGTGGTCATGGTGGGGGACTCTAGCCACCGTCGGGGGGACGGCGACCTTCAATACCACTCCCGGCCGAAAGATATGCGTTGTGGACCACGGGTCAGACACAAGTCATCCAAATGGCGAGAAGGTCTGACCACCGATTTTCACTTAGACCGTTCACATTCACGGCGCCGTCGCAGGGCATGTGAAGCACCCCACGGTGAGAGCAGGCAACCGGCATGTATTGGTGAGGTCACCTAGTCCCTAATGACTATTGCTGCCCGTCTTTTTGAACTCATACCTTTGACCCGTCGCGAACCACAAGGAGACCTCACAGGGGGTGCTGGTCTTCGGTCTGCGGGGTTGTGAGGGACTTACATGGCTGCTTTGTTCGAAGATCACCAGCGCCCAGTCGCTGGAGGGGAGATCGACACCGTACGCGCGTTGCTGCATGACTTGCGGCAACCGCTCGCGGCGATTCTCCTGCTTGCCGGCACCGAAGGCGGTGACGTCGGTCGCAAGATGGACGGTATCGCCGGTCAGGCGCGTTGGCTCGCCGAGCTCGTGGAGACGAGCCTCAGCGAGGCCGCCGCCGACGAGGTGACCACCACCGATGTCGGTGCCATCGCCCACCGGGCCGTGGTCCGGGCCCGGGCCACGGCACACTGTCCGATCAGCATCGACGTGGTCGAGGGCCTCGAGGTCTGGGCCCGCCCGGTGGCGTTGAGCCGGGCCCTGGCCTGCGTGCTCGACAACGCCGTGCGCGCCGCCGGTGACGGGGGACACGTGCGGGTCGAGACCTACACCGACCGTGAGGGCATCCACCTCACCGTCACCGACGACGGGCCGGGGCTGGGCAAGATCACCTCGCGGACGTCACTCGGGCTGACCACCACCCGGGCGATGGTGGCTGCCTGCCACGGGTCGTTCCGGCTCTACGCCGGTGAGGACGGTGGGGCCGTGGCCGACATCTGCCTCGCCCAGGCCGAGCTCCGGCGCGTGGCGTCATGAGGATCGTCGTCTGCGACGACCACCTGCTCCTGCTCGAGGCCCTCGGCCTCGCGCTGGGCGCCCGTGGTCACGAGGTCGTCGCCCTCGCGGGGACGCCCGAGGAGGCCGTCAGCGCGGTCGCCATGCACCGTCCCGACGTGTGCCTGCTCGACGTGAACTTCCCCGGTGGGACGTCCGTGTCGGCCATCCACGAGATCCGCGAGATCTCCCCGCAGACCAAGGTCGTGATGCTCTCCGCCGAGGCGGACCACGGCATCGTCGGCCGGGCCATCGCGGAGGGTGCGTCGGGCTACGTCGGCAAGGAGAAGCCGATCGTCGAGATCGTCGAGATGCTGGACCGCGCGGTGCGTGGCCAGCTGGCCGTCGAGCCGTCGCTGCTGCAGCGCGCCCTGCGCCCGCAGAAGTCCACGGACGACCCGCTCTGGGCACTGCAGTTCCTGACCGACCGTGAGTGGCAGGTCATGCGGTGCATCATGGACGGCCAGACCACCGAGGAGATGGCGTCCTCGCTGGGGGTCCAGCGGAGCACGGCCAGGACGCACGTCCAGAACCTGCTGACCAAGCTCGGGGTCCACTCGAGGCTGCAGGCGGCTGCCCTGATGTCGGCCCACGGCTCGCACGAGTCGTGGCCGGTCCACCTGCGCTGACGCGGTCCCGACGCGGTCTCGCCCCGCCGTGCGCGGCCCCGCCGTGCGCGGCAGGGTCGGGAGTGGCGCCTGTGTCCAGGGGGACGGGACTAGTCCCATCACCCTTTTGACGTAGGCGCCCCTCCGGCACTGGCGTGTTCTGTGCACCGGGGCGGTACGCGACGCTGGGGAGCATGCCAGCCCCTGTGCGCGTCTTGCTCGTGGATGACCATGAGGTGTTCGTGGACGCCTTGGCCCTCTGCCTCGGGGACTACCCCGACATCGTGGTCCAGGGTGCCGCCACCAGCGTCGCGCAGGGCCTGCGCCGGCTCCAGGAGGTCGAGTGCGACGTGGTGGTGCTCGACCTCGCCCTCGCGGGTGAGGACGGCCTGACCCTGGCTCGTGAGGCGCTGTCCCAGGACCCGACGCTGGGCATCGTCGTCGCGACGGGCGCCGAGGCCGGCGACCAGATCGTCGAGGCGGTGCAGCTCGGCGTCCGCGGGTGGGTCACCAAGACCGAGACCGCCGAGGCCCTCGTCGACGCGATCCGGGGGGTGGCCCGCGGTGAGACCCGCATCCCGGCCGACCTCCTGGCCGAGGTGCTCGTGTCCCTCTCCCGCGGGCAGCACACCACCGTCGAGCACGTGCAGGGCATCCGTGAGCTCACGAGCCGCGAGCTGGAAGTCCTCGCGTGCCTCGTCGAGGGCATGAGCCGCACCGAGATCGGGTTGCTCCTCCACGTGTCTCCGAACACCGTGCGCACCCACGTGCAGAGCATCCTGCACAAGCTCAAGGTGCACTCCGCCCTGGCCGCGGTGGCGATCGCCCGCCGCGCGGGCATCACCGGAGCTGCGGTCCCTGCCGGTTGAAGGGCGCCGCTCCCGCGTGGACCTAGGACCCGCGGGGGAGGACCGGCAGAGCGCCAGCCCGGACCGTGATGTCGCGCGGGTCCCGCCGGGCCAGCCACAGCAGCAGCCCGGCGCGCGGTCCGCTCACGGTGACGGCTCCGTCGCCCACCACCCACTGGTCGCCCTCGTCGCTGACGAGCTGCAGGCCAGGGGCGTCCGCGGTCGCCGCCAGGCGGCGGGCGGCGTCGTCGAGGAAGTCGTGCAGCAGGTCCGGCTCGACGTCCGCGAAGGAGAACCCGTCGTCGAGGTCGACGTGGTGGAAGACCACCTCGCGCAGGCGGAGCAGTGGCAGCACCAGTGGGGGGACCCTCAGCCCGCCCCGCATCTCGACCTCGTCCACGGCGAGTGGCCCCCCGAGGGCGGCCAGGTGGGGGTCCAGCGCGTCGGCGGTGCTGACGAGGTCGTCCACGAAGGCGCCGGCGAGGCGCGGGTCGGCGGGCGAGACCGGGCCGGGCCGGCCGGCACCGTCCTCGATCGCGGCGTCCCGACCCCGGGTGCCCCCGGGATACATCGGCCTGGCCTCGCCGTCGACGGCCCACTGCGCCAACCGCTGGATCGCCTCGGCGTTGCGGGCCACGTGGGTCAGCACGTGCGCCCGGGTCCAGCCCTCGCAGAGCGAGGGCGCCCGCACGTCCGCCATGGTGCCGGCGTGCTCGACCAACAGCGCGGTGTGGCGCCGCACGGCGGCCAGGTCGTCCTCGAGGGACCGGTCGGGCGCGGTCACGGCAGCTGACCCCCGGGCTGGGCGGCGCCCCTGGCCTCCGCCTCGGCGAGGGCATGGGCGGCGCCGATGAAGGTGAGGTGCGAGAAGGCCTGGGGGAAGTTGCCGACCATCCGCTTCTCGTGCGGGTCGTACTCCTCCGAGATCAGGCCGACGTCGTTGAACAGGGTGACGAGGCGGTCCATCAGCTCGCGGGCCTTCGCGACCTGTCCGCACACGGCATACGCGCTCACGAGCCACCACGAGCAGGCCAGGAACGGGTGCTCGTCACCCGCGAGGCCGTCCACGCCCGTCTGGGTGCGGTAGCGGAGCAGGAAGCCCTCACGCAGGAGGTCCTGCTCGATCGCGGCGACGGTGCCCAGCACCCGTGGGTCGTCGGGCGGCAGGAAGCCCACCAGTGGGATGAGCAGCAGCGACGCGTCCACCTCGGTGGTGTCGTAGTGCTGCGTGAAGGTGTTGCGCTGGGCGTCGAAGCCCTTCGAGAGGATCTCCTCCTTGACCTGGTCACGCAGCTCTCGCCACTGCTCGACCGGACCGTGCAGGCCCCACTTCTCCACGCCGCGGACGGCCCGGTCGAAAGCCGCCCACACCATCACCCGGGAGTGGGTGAAGTGGCGCATCGGTCCGCGGATCTCCCAGAGGCCGTTGTCGGGCTCCTGCCAGTGCCGGGCAAGGTCCTCCACCAGCACCTTCTGCATGGCCCACGACTGGGTGGACACCTCCAGCCCCCTGGCTCTGGCCTCGTCCAGCGCGATCATCACCTCGCCCAGGACGTCGGACTGGCGCTGGTCGACCGCGGCGTTGCCGATCCGCACCGGTGTCGAGCCGGCATACCCGGGGAGGTGGTCGAGCGTGCGCTCCGGCAGCCGGCGCGAGCCGTTGATCGTGTACATGATCTGCAGGTCCTCGGGATCACCGGCCACGGCACGAAGGAGCCAGTTGCGCCACAGCCGGGCCTCGTCCACGTAGCCCGACGCGAGCAGCGCCTCGAGGGTCAGGGAGGCGTCCCGCAGCCAGCAGTAGCGGTAGTCCCAGTTGCGCTCACCCCCGAAGTCCTCGGGGAGGCTGGTCGTCGGGGCCGCCACGATCCCGCCGAAGCGCGAGTGGGTCATCCCCCGCAGGGTCAGCAGCGAGCGCACCACGAGCTCGCGGTAGGGACCTTGGTAGTCGCAGCGGTCCGCCCACTGGTTCGAGACCTCGATGGTCTCCGCGATCCGCGAGTCGATGTCGAGGGGCGGGGGGACCGGCTCGAACGACGGGGACCAGGTCATCGAGAAGGTGTGGGTCTCGCCGGCGTTGACCTCGAACTCGTCCTCGTGGTGTCCGTCGCGGGCCTTGGGGAGCCGACTGCCCCTCAGGACGAGCATGTCCGGACCGGCCACTGCGGTGATGACGTCGCCGTCGAGCCGGTGACCCGTGCCGTGCGACACCCAGGGGCGCACCTTGCCGTAGTCGAACCGGACGATCCACTCGTGCCGCATCGTCACCGTGCCGTGCAGTCCCTGGACACTCCTGACGATGTCGGCCCGGCCGTCTCCCAGCGGCATGAGGTCGAGCACCTTCACGGCGCCCGTGTCGGTCTCGTGGACGGTCTCGAGGACGAACGAGTTCTCCACGTAGCGCCGGGTGCTGCGGGCCCCTGTGACGGGGCCGAGCAGCCACCGCCCGTGCTCAGGGGTGCCCAGGAGGGCCGCGAAGCACGCCGTCGAGTCGAAGCGCGGCAGGCAGAGCCAGTCGATCGACCCGGCCCGGCTGACCAGGGCGGCGGTCTCGGTGTCGCCGAGCAGGGCGTACTCCTCGATCGGAGTGGGCGCGTGGGGGGCCATGCGCCGACTGTATGCCGCGGCTGTGCGCCGTGCGCGCGAAGCCCCGGGGGCGGTCTGGTGAGCGCTGTCGGTGCGGCCACCTACGATGGAGCGCGTGACTTCAGCCGTGCCTGCCCGCCGCCACCAGCACGACCAGCTCATCGTCCGGGGTGCCCGTGAGCACAACCTGCGCGACGTGTCGGTCGAGCTCCCTCGCGACTCGCTGATCGTCTTCACCGGGTTGTCCGGGTCGGGCAAGTCCTCGCTGGCGTTCGACACCATCTTCGCCGAGGGCCAGCGCCGCTACGTCGAGTCGCTGTCGGCCTACGCCCGCCAGTTCCTCGGCCAGATGGACAAGCCGGACGTCGACTTCATCGAGGGGCTCTCCCCGGCGGTGTCGATCGACCAGAAGTCGACCAACCGCAACCCGCGCTCGACGGTCGGCACCATCACCGAGGTCTACGACTACCTGCGCCTGCTGTTCGCCCGTGCCGGGCGCCCGCACTGCCCGGTCTGTGGTGAGCCGATCACGCGCCAGAGCCCGCAGCAGATCGTCGACCGGCTCCTCGAGCTGCCCGAGAAGACCCGGTTCCAGGTCCTCGCGCCGGTCGTGCGGGCCCGCAAGGGGGAGTACGTCGACCTGTTCGGCGAGCTCCAGAGCAAGGGTTTCTCGCGCGCCCGGGTCGACGGCGAGGTCGTGTCCCTCACCGAGCCCCCCAAGCTCGAGAAGCAGATCAAGCACACGATCGACGTCGTGGTCGACCGGTTGGTCGCCAAGGGCGACGACACGGGGGCGAAGCGGCGCCTCACCGACTCCGTCGAGACCGCCCTCGGGCTCGCCGGCGGGGTCCTCGTGGTCGAGTTCGTCGACAAGGACCCGAAGGACCCCGAGCGGGAGCGCCGCTTCTCGGAGCGGATGGCCTGCCCCAACGACCACCCGCTGTCGATGGACGAGGTCGAGCCGCGCTCCTTCTCGTTCAACAGCCCGTTCGGCGCCTGCCCGAAGTGCACCGGCCTCGGCACCGAGCTCGAGGTCGACCCCGAGCTGCTGGTCCCCGACGAGGACCTCACCCTCGCCGAGGGCGCCATCGCCCCGTGGGCCTCCACGAGCGGGTCGGCCGAGTACTTCCAGCGGGTCATGACGGCCCTCGGGGAGGACCTCAAGTTCGGCATGGACACCCCGTGGAAGGCCCTTCCGGCGCGAGCGAGGGAAGCGCTGCTCCACGGCCAGAACTACAAGGTGCACGTCCGCTACCGGAACCGCTACGGCCGCGAGCGCTCCTACACGACCGGGTTCGAGGGTGTCGTGCCGTTCGTGAAGCGGCGCCACTCCGAGACGGACTCCGAGTGGAGCCGGGAGCGCTACGAGGGGTTCATGCGTGAGGTGCCGTGCCCCGAGTGTGGTGGTGCCCGCCTCAAGCCGGAGTCGCTGGCGGTGCACATCGGTGGCCGCAGCATCTCCGCGATCTGTGGCCTGGCGATCGCCGACTGCGCGAAGTTCCTCAAGGAGGTCGACTTCACGGCGCGCGAGCGACAGATCGCCGAGCGGGTGATCAAGGAGATCGACGCGCGGCTGGGCTTCCTGCTCGACGTCGGGCTCGACTACCTCTCGCTCGACCGACCGGCCGGCACCCTGTCCGGTGGCGAGGCCCAGCGCATCCGGCTCGCGACCCAGATCGGGTCGGGCCTGGTCGGCGTCCTCTACGTCCTCGACGAGCCCAGCATCGGGCTGCACCAGCGCGACAACCACCGCCTCATCGAGACGCTGACGCGACTGCGCGACCTCGGCAACACCCTCATCGTCGTCGAGCACGACGAGGACACCATCGCCACCGCCGACTGGGTGGTCGACATCGGCCCGGGCGCGGGGGAGCACGGTGGTGTCGTGGTGCACTCGGGTCCCGTCCAGGGTCTGCTGGAGCACCCCGACTCCATCACCGGCAAGTACCTGTCCGGCCGTCTGGAGATCCCGATGCCGGCGGTGCGTCGCCCGCAGGAGAAGGGTCGTGAGGTCACAGTCGTGGGAGCCCGCGAGCACAACCTCCACGGGGTCGACGTGACCTTCCCGCTCGGCAACCTGGTGGCGGTCACGGGGGTCTCGGGCTCGGGCAAGTCGACGCTCGTCAACGACATCCTCTACAACGTGCTGGCCAACAAGCTCAACGGCGCCCGTCACGTGCCGGGCCGGCACAAGACGGTCAAGGGCCTCGACAACCTCGACAAGGTCGTCCACGTCGACCAGAGCCCCATCGGTCGCACCCCGCGGTCCAACCCGGCCACCTACACCGGCGTGTTCGACGCGATCCGCAAGCTGTTCGCCACGACGACCGAGGCCAAGATCCGCGGCTACCAGCCGGGCCGGTTCTCGTTCAACGTCAAGGGTGGCCGCTGTGACGCCTGCTCCGGCGACGGCACCATCAAGATCGAGATGAACTTCCTCCCCGACGTCTACGTGCCGTGCGAGGTCTGCCACGGTGCGCGCTACAACCGCGAGACGCTCGAGGTGCACTTCAAGGGCAAGACCATCGCCGACGTGCTCGACATGCCCATCGAGGAGGCTGCGGACTTCTTCGCCGCGGTCCCCGGCATCGCGCGGCACATGAAGACCCTCAACGAGGTCGGGCTCGGCTACGTCCGGCTCGGACAGCCGGCTCCCACGCTCTCCGGTGGCGAGGCCCAGCGCGTCAAGCTGGCCTCCGAGCTGCAGAAGCGGTCGACCGGGCGCACCATCTACGTCCTCGACGAGCCGACCACGGGACTGCACTTCGAGGACATCCGCAAGCTGCTCCAGGTGCTCCAGGGGCTGGTCGACAAGGGCAACTCCGTCATCGTCATCGAGCACAACCTCGACGTCATCAAGAACGCCGACTGGATCGTCGACATGGGTCCCGAGGGGGGCAACGGCGGAGGTCGGGTCGTCGCCGAGGGGACGCCCGAGCAGGTCGCCCGGGTGGAGGACAGCTACACCGGCCAGTTCCTCGCCCCGATCCTGGCCCGCAGCGCCCGCACCCCGCAGCGTGCCACCGGGGCGAAGCGCACGGCCGCCGCGGCCGCGACCAACAAGACGGCCACCACGTCGGCGGCCAAGGCCCCGGCGCGCAAGACCGCTGCGAAGTCGGCGGCCAAGGCACCGGCGCGCAAGACCGCTGCGAAGTCGGCAGCCAAGTCGGCGGCCAAGGCACCGGCGCGCAGGGCCACCAAGAAGGCCTGACCCACCCACGCGAACGGCCCCTCGGTGCGCACCGAGGGGCCGTTCGGGTATGCCGGCGGGCCGGCCCAGCGGGTGTCTCGCCTAGACGTCGCCGCCGAGGTAGGCCGCCTTGACCGCGGGGTCGTTCGCGAGCTCCTGACCGGTGCCCTCTCGGACGATCTCGCCGGTCTCGAGGATGTACGCACGGTGGGCCCGCTTGAGGGCCTGGGCGGCGTTCTGCTCGACGAGCAGCACCGTGGTGCCCTGCTTGTTGATCTCGGTGATGATGTCGAAGATCTGCTGGATCAGCTTGGGCGCCAGACCCATCGAGGGCTCGTCGAGCAGCAGGAGCTTCGGGTTGGCCATCAGCGCCCGGCCGATCGCGAGCATCTGCTGCTCGCCACCCGACATGGTGCCGGCGACCTGGCTGCGGCGTTCGGCGAGCCGCGGGAAGAGCCCGAACACGCGGTCGCGGTCCTCCTTGACCTTGGGCGTCTTGCGGTCCTTGCGTGCGTAGGCGCCCATGTCGAGGTTCTCCAGGACCGTCATCCCGACGAAGCACCCACGACCCTCGGGCGACTGGGCGATGCCCAGCACCGGCCGCTCGTGCGGGGGCATCGACGTGATGTCCTGGCCCTCGAACCGTACGGCGCCCGCACGGACCGGCCGCAGCCCCGACACCGTCTTCATGGTGGTCGTCTTGCCGGCGCCGTTGGCCCCGATCAGGGTGACCACCTCGCCCTCGTCCACGGTGAACGAGATGTTGCGGATCGCCTCGATGCGCCCGTAGTTGACACAGAGGTCCTCGACCTCAAGAAGCATCTTCATCAACTCCCAGGTAGGCGGCGATCACCGCAGGGTTGTCCTGGATCTCGGCGGGCAGGCCCTCGGCGATCTTCTTGCCGAACTCCAGCACCACGATCCGGTCGGTGACGCCCATGACGAGCTTCATGTCGTGCTCGATGAGCAGGACGGTGTAGCCCTGGTCGCGGATCGACTGGATGAGCTCCATCAGCCGAGCCTTCTCCGCAGGGTTGAAGCCGGCGGCCGGCTCGTCCAGGCAGAGCAGCTTGGGGTTGGTGGCCAGCGCACGGGCGATCTCGAGCCGGCGCTGGTCGCCGTAGGCCAGGTTGCGAGCCAGCTCGTCGGCCCGCTTCTCCAACCCCATGAACTTGAGCAGCTCGAAGGCACGTTCCATGCCCTCGCTCTCCTCGGCGTGGTGCTTCGGGAGCCGGAGGAGGGCCGAGCCCATGCCCGTCGAGTGGTGCGCGTCGGCACCGACGAGGACGTTCTCCAGCGCGGTCATGTTGTGGAACAGCCGGATGTTCTGGAACGTGCGCGCAATGCCCAGCTTGGTGATCTGGAACTTCTTGCGCTTGCCCAGCGGCTCGCCCAGGAACCGCACGCCGCCCGAGGTGGGCTGGTAGACGCCGGTCATGACGTTGAAGCAGGTGGTCTTGCCGGCGCCGTTCGGGCCGATGAGACCGAGGATCTCTCCGGTGTTGATGTGGAACGAGACGCCGTCCAGGGCCGTGACGCCGCCGAAGCGGAGCGTGACGTCGTCGACCTCGAGCAGCTTGCCCTTGGGCAGGTCCGCGACCTCCTCGACGGAGATGTCCACCGAGGTGTTCGGCACCGACTCATCGGGCGGGAGAACGGTGTCGTCGTCGACCCGGGGGCCCCGCGACGCCGTGGCGTCGTCGGTGCCCGGTCGGTCGTCCGGCGCCGGGGCGGGAGTGGTGTCAGGCATGGGTGGCTCCTTCCTCGAGGACCTCGGTCTCGACGTCGGCCTGTTTGGCCCGGACAGATCTGCGAGGTGGCAGCAGACCCTGCGGGCGGAAGATCGCCAGGGCCATCAGCGCGAGTCCGAAGAGCATGAAGCGTGCATCGGACAGGAACCGGAACTTCTCCGGCGCCCAGGTCAGCAGGAAGGCGGCGAGGATCACGCCCCACCGGTTGCCCTGGCCGCCGACGACGACCATCGCGACGAACAACACCGAGTAGAGGATCGTGAAGTTGTCGGGGTTGATGAACTGCTGCTTGGTGGCGAAGAGCGCACCGGACAGGCCACCGATGGCAGCACCCGTGGCGAACGCCAGCAGCTTGAAGCGGAACGTGGGCACGCCCATGAGCTCGGCGGCGTCCTCGTCCTCCCGCGTCGCCTCCCAGGCCCGGCCGACGCGGGAGTTCTGCATCCGCCAGTCGAGGAAGAGCACGATGAACACCAGCGTGAGGGCCAGCCAGTAGTAGGGGATCGAGTCGGTCACCGAGAACTGGATGAACCGGGTCTGGTTCTCGAGGTCCACCTTGGCGACGAAGCCGTCCCACACCAGGTGCGGGATGCCGAACAGGTCGAGGCTGGGCGGCGTCGGGATGTTGGAGATGCCGCGCGAACCACCCGTGAGCGAGTCGGCGTTGACCAGGATCAGTCGGACGATCTCACCGAAGCCGAGCGTCACGATGGCGAGGTAGTCGCCGCGGACCCGGAGCGTGGGTCCACCCAGGACGATGCCGGAGATCAGCGTCACGACCATCGCGATCGGGATGCACAGCAGGAGCGGTACGTTGCCGTGCGCCGACCCGAGGATGCCGACGGTGAACGCACCGATCGCGAAGAAGCCGATGTACCCGAGGTCGAGCAGACCGGCATACCCGATGACGATGTTCAGCCCGATCGCCACGAGGGCGTACAGCGCACAGATGAACAGGACCGCGCCGAAGTCGGAGTCGGTCGTGGTGATGAGTGGCGGGTTGAGGATCGGCAGGAGGTAGACGAGGACCACCGCTGCGGCCATGAGAACGAGCTTGGCCCAGCGGGGCAGCGCCCGGAACCGGTCGCCGACCCCGTGGAAGAAGTCCGAGACGGCGTTCATGCGCGTGCCTTTCCGAGGGACTCACCGAGCAGGCCGGTGGGTCGGAACAGGAGGATGACGACCAGCAGGGTGAAGGCGACGACGTCCTTCCAGTTCGACCCGAAGAACGCCGACCCGTAGCTCTCCGCGACACCGAGGACGAAGCCACCGAGCAGGGCGCCCCGCAGGTTGCCGATGCCGCCGAGGACGGCAGCCGTGAAGGCCTTGACGCCGAGCAGGAAGCCCGAGTTGTAGCGGATCTGCCCGATCCGGATCAGGTACATCATGGCGGCGGCACCGGCCATCGCTCCGCCGATCACGAAGGTCAACCGGATGACGCGGTCGCGGTTGACGCCCATCAGGGCGGCCGACTCCGGGTCCTGGGCGACGGCGCGGATGCCTCGGCCGAGCCGTGAGCGCTTCACGAACTGGTCGAGCACGACCATCATGACGATGGCCGAGCCGAGCACGATGAGGTCCTTGTTGGAGACCTGGTAGTCGAACAGCGTGAAGAGCCGCTTGGTCTCGATGTTCAGCGGGAAGGGCGACGCCTCACGGGGCCGACCGACGTACTGGGCCAGCTCGGCGTCCTTGCCGAACCACTTGAACGGCTTGTCGCGCAGGCCCATGGCCTCCGACAGGACGTAGGAGGCGCCGATCGCCGAGATCAGCGCGATCAACGGCGGGGAGTTCCGCTTGCGGAGTGGGCGGTAGGCCACGAACTCCAGGCCGAGGGCGACGAGGGCTGACGTGCCCATCGCGGCCAGGAAACCGATCACGAGGAAGCCGATCACGCCCAAGCCGGACGCCTTCGTGGCGCCGAGCGCGAGGAGCACCCACACGGCGGCGAAGCTCCCCCACATGAAGACCTCGGAGTGGGCGAAGTTGATCAGGCGCAGCACACCGTAGACGAGGGTGTAGCCGAGGGCGATCAAGGCATAGACGGCGCCGAAGGCCAGCCCGCCGATCGTGAGTTCCCAGAAGTGGTGCAGCAGAAGATCCATCAGACCTCCGATATGAGGGGAACGCGGCGAACCTGCGCCGACGCGGTCCGCGTCCGGACGGGAACACGGTAGCGGCCAGGACCCCCGATGCCGAGAGTCCTGGCCGCTACGCGTGGTGCTACTTGATTTCCTGATCCGCGACGATCTTGCCGCCGGAGACCTTGTAGGCCCACACGGAGACCTCGGCGGGCTCACCCTTGGCGTCGAACTTGACGTTCTTGGTCACGCCCTGAGCGCTGTAGGAGCTGATGAAGGACATCATGTCCGCAGACGACGTCTTACCGGCCTTGATGGCGGCGAGGAAGACGTTGGCGGCGTCGTAGGCCTCGGCCGAGTAGGTGGCCGGGTCCGAGTTGTACGCCTTCTTGTACGCAGCACCGAACTCGGGTGCCTTGTCCGGGGGGAGGCACGGGCAGGTGAGGATGGAGCCCTCCGCAGCCGCGCCGGCGCCCTTGATGAAGCCGTCGTCCTTGACGCCGTCAGCGGCGACGAAGGTGCCGGTGAAGCCACCGTCCTTCAGCTGCTTGACCAGCTTGCTGGCGTTCGAGTAGTAGCCGCCGTAGAAGAACGCGGTGGCACCCGAGGCCTTGGCCTTGGTCACGGTCGGCGAGAAGTCGTCCTGCTTGCCGTCGGCGGCGGTCTCGTCGCTCCCGACCACGAGGGAGCCCAGGTCCTTCTTGACGAAGTCGGCCAGGCCCTTGCCGTACTCGGAGGTGTCGTCGGACACGAACACCTTCTGAGCCTTGAGGATGTCCTTGATGTACTTCGCCGCAGCGGGACCCTGGGTGGCGTCGTTGCCGAGGATGCGGTGGAAGGTCTTCCAGCCGTTCTCGGACAGCAGCGAGTTGGTGGCCGAGGCGGTGATGGTGTTCAGGCCGGCCTTCTCGAAGATCGGGTCGGCGGCCTTGGACTCACCGGAGAAGGCGGGGCCGACGATGCCGACCAGCTTCTTGTCGGTGACCGCCTTCTGGGCCAGCCCGGGTGCAATGGACGGGTCGCCCTGGCTGTCGAACGAGGTGAGCGTCACCTTGCAGTTCGGGTTCTTCTCGTTGTACTGGGTGACGGCGAGCTCGGCGCCGTTCTTGATGTTGATACCGAGGTTGGCGGCGTCGCCGGTCAGTGCACCGAAGAAGCCGATCTTGAGGTCACACGCCTTGCCAGAGGCGGAGTCACCGTTGCCGGTGGTCCCGCCACAGGCAGACAGCGCGAGGGCAGCGGCCACGAGTGGCGCGCCAATCTTGAACACGGAACGCAAGACTCCTCCTGAAGTCATCTGGAGCACGCGGGACAGCCTGCACCCGCGGGTCACCCCGGTTGGGGTGTGTGCAGACTATGCCGCCGCTCACCGTGTGTGTGAGCACATCGAGCGCATGCGTGACCGTGTCGTTATCACCCCGGCGGTCATATCCACCGGAACGTCATGGCAGCGTCGCACGTAGTACCCATGTCGGGCCCGCACCCTCGGGCCACCTGGTCAGTCCCCTCGCCAAGGGGCACCTCCACCGAAAGGCGCGCGCATGACCACCCCCCACGACACCCCCTCCCCGGTCTCCGGCCCGGTCTCTGGCCCGGTCTCCACGCCGGGCGCGCCGAGCGCTCCCGGCCCCTCCCGCCGCACCGTCCTGGCGTCGGTCGGCCTGGCCGGGGTCGGCGCGGCCACGCTGGCCGCCTGCGGATCGGCCCAGGACGCCGCCACCAACGCCGCCAGCTCGGCCACCGACGCGGCCAAGGCGGCCATCTCGAAGGCGACCATCCCGGTCGGCGGAGGCAAGATCTTCGCGGACCAGCAGGTCGTGGTCACCCAGCCCACCTCGGGTGACTTCAAGGCCTTCAGCGCCGTGTGCACCCACCAGCAGTGCCTGCTCTCCGAGGTCTCCGACGGGATGATCAAGTGCAGCAGCTGCCACCACAGCGAGTTCGACATCGCCACCGGCGCCGTGACCAAGGGTCCGGCCACGCAGGCGCTGCCCGAGAAGGCGATCTCGGTCAGCGGTGACGGGATCACCGTCACCTGACCGTCGGGCCGGGTCCCACCAGCGCAGGGGCAGGTATGCCGCGCGGTCACCACGCAGCCGCCGCGCGGCATACCTCGTGGGGCGCGGGGAGCGCCGTCGGTGACCCTCCATAGAGTGGAGTCGTGGCTGACCCGTCGACCTACCGCCCGGCGCCCGGGGAGATCCCCGTCGACCCGGGTGTCTACCGGTTCCGGGACTCGGCCAAGCGGGTCATCTACGTCGGCAAGGCCAAGTCCCTGCGTCCCCGGCTGTCCTCGTACTTCCAGGACATCGGGGCGCTGCACCCCCGCACGGCGACGATGGTCACCACCGCGGCGAGCGTCGAGTGGACGGTCGTGTCCACCGAGGTGGAGGCGCTCCAGCTCGAGTACTCCTGGATCAAGGAGTACGACCCCCGGTTCAACGTCAAGTACCGCGACGACAAGTCCTACCCCTACCTCGCGGTGACCCTCGGCGAGGAGTTCCCGCGGGCGCAGGTGATGCGCGGCGCCAAGCGCAAGGGCACCCGCTACTTCGGTCCGTACGCCCACGCCTGGGCGATCCGCGAGACCCTCGACCTGTTGCTGCGGGTCTTCCCGCTGCGCACCTGCTCCTCGGGGGTGTTCAAGCGAGCCGGGCAGGTCGGCCGTCCGTGCCTGCTCGGCTACATCGACAAGTGCTCGGCGCCCTGCGTGGGCCGGGTCACGCCCGAGGAGCACCGGGCGATCGCCGAGGACTTCTGCGACTTCATGGCCGGCAACACCACCCGCTTCGTCAAGCGCCTCGAGCGCGACATGGCGGCCGCGTCCCGGTCGCTGGAGTTCGAGCAGGCGGCCCGCCTGCGCGACGACCTGGTGGCGCTCGGCAAGGCGCTCGAGAAGTCGGCCGTCGTGCTCGGCGACGGCACCGACGCCGACGTGTTCGCGCTCGAGGACGACGGGCTGGAGGTCGCGGTCCAGGTGTTCCACGTCCGGGGTGGGCGGGTGCGAGGACAACGTGGCTGGGTGGCCGAGATGGACGCCGAGACGGTCCCCGAGATCATCGGCCACCTCATGCAGCAGGTCTACGGCGGCGAGTCCGGCGACAGCGTCCCGCGCGAGGTCCTCGTGCCCGTGCTGCCGGACGACCCCGATGCGGTCTCCGCGTGGCTCGGGTCGCTGCGCGGGTCGGCCGTCGACCTGCGGGTGCCGCAGCGCGGCGACAAGCGCACCCTGCTCGAGACCGTCCACCGCAACGCCAAGCAGTCGCTCGCCCGCCACAAGCTCGCCCGCGCCGGCGACCTCACCGCGCGCAGCCTGGCCCTGCAGGAGCTCCAGACCAGCCTCGACCTCGCCGATGCCCCACTGCGGGTCGAGTGCTACGACATCAGCCACATCCAGGGGTCGCAGGTGGTCGGGTCGATGGTCGTCTTCGAGGACGGCCTGGCCCGCAAGTCCGAGTACCGCCGCTTCGTCATCCGCGGTGAGCAGGTGGACGACACGGCCGCGATGGACGAGGTGCTGACCCGGCGCTTCCAGCGCTACCTCGAGGAGCGCGACCAGGCCTCGGACGTCGAGCTGGGGCCAGACCCCGAGGCGGGACCGGAGCGCATCGACCCCGACACCGGCAAGCCGAAGAAGTTCGCCTACCCGCCCAACCTTGTGGTGGTCGACGGCGGGCTGCCCCAGGTCAACGCCGCCCACGCCGCCCTCACCGCCCTCGGCATCGACGACGTCGCGGTCGTCGGGCTGGCGAAGCGGCTCGAGGAGGTCTGGGTGCCGGGCCAGGACTACCCGGTGATCCTGCCCCGCACGAGCGAGGGGCTCTACCTCCTCCAACGGGTGCGCGACGAGGCGCACCGCTTCGCCATCACCTTCCACCGGCAGCGCCGCTCCAAGGCGATGACCAGCAGCGTCCTCGACGGCATCCCCGGGCTGGGGGAGACGCGGCGCAAGGCGCTCCTGCGCCACTTCGGTTCGGTGAAGAAGGTGCGGGCCGCGTCCGCCGAGGAGCTGCAGGAGGTTTCCGGCATCGGACCTGCGCTGGCGGCCACGATTGCGGCAGAGTTGGTCTCGGCGGGCACTCCCGCCCCGGCCGTCAACCTGATGACCGGCGAGATCCTCGACGATGACTGAGCGCCGACCGACCACCACCACCCAGGAGACGGAGCAGGGATGACCGACGAGGTCATGGACGGACACGACCCGGCCGAGCTGGTCATCGTGACCGGCATGAGTGGCGCCGGCCGGTCGACCACCGCCAACGTGCTGGAGGACTCCGGGTGGTACGTCATCGACAACCTGCCGCCCCAGCTCCTGGTCTCCCTGGCCGACCTGGCCGATGAGGCGCCGCAGCGGGGCAGCCTGCCGCGGGTGGCGGCCGTCGTCGACGTGCGGGCCCGAGGGTTCTTCAACCACCTCCAGGCGGCCCTCGACGAGCTGCGCGCCCGCGGCTGGCGACCCAACCTGGTCTTCCTCGACGCCACGGACGAGGCGATCGTGCGGCGCTTCGAGTCGGTGCGTCGCCCCCACCCGCTCCAGGGTGACGGTCGGCTGCTCGACGGGATCATCCGTGAACGAGCGATGCTCGCCGACCTGCGGTCGCAGGCCGACGTCGTCATCGACACCTCCGGCCTGAACGTCCACCAGCTCGCCAAGAAGGTCCACCCGGTCTTCTCCGATGACTCCGGGCACAAGGTGCGGATCGCCGTGATGTCGTTCGGCTTCAAGTACGGCGTGCCCCTCGATGCCGACTTCGTCTTCGACATGCGCTTCCTCCCCAACCCGTTCTGGATCCCGGAGCTGCGCAACTTCACCGGACGCGACGCCCCGGTTGCCGACTTCGTCATGGCCCAGGAGGGCGCCCCGGCGTTCGTCGACCGCGTGGTCGACCTCATGGAGCCGGTCACCGAGGGCTACATCCGGGAGGGCCGCCGCTACGTCACGCTCGCGGTCGGCTGCACCGGCGGCAAGCACCGGTCGGTGGCCGTTGCCGAGGCGCTGCGCACCCGCCTGAGCAGCGATGACGTGGCGACCTTCGTCGTGCACCGCGACCTGGGGCAGGAGTGAGCGGCCCCGCTGTCGTGGCCCTCGGGGGCGGTCACGGGCTCGCGGCGTCGCTCGAGGCGCTCAAGCTCGTCACCGACGACATCACCGCCGTGGTCACGGTGGCCGACAACGGCGGTTCGTCCGGCCGGTTGCGCGACGAGTTCGGCGTGCTGCCCCCCGGTGACCTCCGCATGGCGCTGACCGCGCTCTGCGACGACACCGAGTGGGGGCATACCTGGCGTGACGTGCTCCAGCACCGCTTCCGCGGTGACGGACCGCTCGGCGGCCACGCCCTCGGCAACCTCCTGATCACGGCCCTCTGGGACGTCCACCAGGACCCCGTCGTCGGCCTCGACCTCGTCGGCAGGCTGCTGAACGCCCGGGGACGGGTGCTGCCGATGGCCGCCGTGCCGCTCGAGATCACGGCCCGCGTCCATGGCCTCGACGAGGCCGACCCCGACGGCTTCACCACGCTGCGCGGGCAGGTGGCGGTGGCCACCACGCGGGGCACGGTCGTGAGCATCGCCCTCGAGCCGCAGGACCCGCCGTCCGCGCCCGAGACGATCTCCGCGGTCCTCGCGGCGGACTGGCTGATCCTCGGCCCTGGCTCGTGGTTCACCTCGGTGATGCCCCACCTGATGGTGCCGGCCCTCCGAGAAGCGCTCCACGACACCACGGCCAACCGCCTGCTCACGCTCAACCTCGAGCACTCCGGCGAGACCGCGGGCTTCACCGCCGCTCAACAGGTGGAGGCCCTCGTCGACCATGCGCCGCGGATGCGCCTCGACGCCGTCCTCGCAGATCCCGGAGCGGTGGACGACGAGGCGGGGCTGCGTGCGGCTGCGCGCAAGCTCGGTGCGGACCTCGTCCTCGCCCCGGTGGCGCAGCGCGGCGCACCCGGGCACCATGACTCGCTTCGGCTCGCCGCGGCATACCGTGACCTCTTCGGCTGACGTCCGGGACGGTCAGCGAACGACACGGTCAGCGAATGACCTCACCGCGACATGCTTGACGGACGTGGTTGAGTCGGACGAGCAGGTGCCGGTGCCCTCGGGTGCGGCGGACGGGGGAGACGACGGAGCATGGGACCACAGCCCACCAGTGCAGGACAGCGAGATGGCAGGATGAAGCAATGGCGATGACGGCGCGGGTCAAGGACGAGCTCAGCAGGCTCGACGTCACCAAGCCGTGCTGCCGCAAGTCGGAGGTGGCCGCGACCCTGCGCTTCGCGGGCGGGCTGCACATCGTCGGCGGCCGGATCGTCGTCGAGGCCGAGCTCGACACCGCCAACGCCGCGCGCCGGCTCCGCAAGAACATCAGCGACCTCTACGGCCACCCGTCCGAGGTGCTCGTCCTGGCTGCCGGGGGGCTGCGCAAGGGCAGCCGCTACGTCGTGCGCGTGGTCCAGGACGGCGAGGCGCTGGCCCGGCAGACCGGCCTCATCGACGCCCGCGGCCGGCCGGTGCGGGGCCTGCCGCCCAAGGTCGTCAGCGCCTCCGCCTGTGACGCGGAGGCTGCGTGGCGGGGTGCCTTCATCGCCCACGGCTCGCTCACCGAGCCCGGTCGGTCCTCCGCCCTCGAGGTGACCTGTCCCGGGCCGGAGGCGGCGCTGGCCCTGGTGGGTGCGGCCCGCCGGCTCGGCATCCAGGCCAAGGCCCGCGAGGTGCGCGGTGTCGACCGGGTCGTGATCCGCGACGGCGACGCGATCGGGGCGATGCTGACCCGGCTCGGTGCCCACGACGCCGTGATGGCGTGGGAGGAGCGGCGCATGCGTCGCGAGGTCCGGGCCACCGCGAACCGGCTGGCCAACTTCGACGACGCCAACCTCCGGCGGTCGGCGCGAGCCGCCGTCGCCGCCGGCGCCCGGGTCCACCGCGCCATGGAGATCCTCGGTGACGACATCCCCGACCACCTCAAGGAGGCGGGCGCCCTGCGCCTGGAGCACAAGCAGGCCTCGCTCGAGGAGCTCGGCCAGCTGGCCCAGCCGCCGATGACCAAGGACGCCGTCGCCGGCCGGATCCGCCGGCTGCTGGCGATGGCCGACAAGCGCGCGCAGGACCTCGGCATCCCGGGCACCGAGGCCAACCTGACGCCCGACATGCTCGACGCCTGAGCCGTCTGCACGACGCACGCACGAGGAGCCAGCATGACGAGGATCGCCGTCGTCGGCACGGGGTATGTCGGACTGTCGATGGCCGTGCTGCTCTCGCAGCACCACGACGTCACCGCCTTCGACATCGACCGGGCCCGGGTCGCCGGACTCCGTGAGGGACGTAGCCCGATCAAGGATGCGGAGATCGAGGACTTCCTCGCCCACCGCGAGCTGCGGCTCACCTTCACCGACGACTCCGACGAGGCCTACTCCGGCGCGGACTTCGTCGTCATCGCCACCCCCACCGACTACGACCCGGTGACCAACTACTTCAACACCTCGACCGTCGAGAAGGTCGCCGCCGATGTCGCGGCGGCCAACCCGGGTGCGGTGATGGTGGTCAAGTCGACCGTGCCCGTGGGGTTCACCCGGGCCCTGGCCCAGCGGCTCGGCACCGAGAACCTCATCTTCAGCCCCGAGTTCCTCCGCGAGGGGCGGGCGCTCTGGGACAGCCTGCACCCCTCGCGGATCGTGGTCGGCGACCTCGGTGACCGTGGGCGCGCCTTCGCCGACCTGCTCGTCGAGGGCTCCCTCGAGCCCGACGTCCCGGTGCTCCTGACCGACAGCACCGAGGCGGAGGCGGTCAAGCTGTTCGCCAACACCTACCTCGCGATGCGGGTGGCCTTCTTCAACGAGCTCGACACCTTCGCGCTCACCCACGATCTCGACCCCCGCCAGATCATCGAGGGCGTGGGCCTCGACCCGCGGATCGGCCCGGGGTACAACAACCCCTCGTTCGGCTACGGCGGGTACTGCCTCCCCAAGGACACCAAGCAGCTCCTGGCCAACTACCACGACGTGCCGCAGTCGCTCATCGAGGCGATCGTCACCGCCAACACGACGCGCAAGGACTTCGTGGCGACCGACATCCTGCGCCGCAAGCCGCAGGTCGTGGGCATCCACCGGCTGATCATGAAGTCCGGCTCCGACAACTTCAGGTCCAGCAGCGTGCAGGGCATCATGAAGCGCATCAAGGCCAAGGGCGTGCAGGTCGTGGTCTACGAGCCCGCCCTCGCCGACGACACGTTCTTCGGGTCCCGGGTGATCCGCGACCTCGCCGAGTTCGCCGAGGTCTCCGACGTCATCGTCGCCAACCGGATGGTCGCCGAGCTCGAACCGGTCGCCGACAAGGTCTACACCCGCGACCTGTTCGGCGGCGACTCCTGACGGCGTCCGGTATGCCGGACAACCCGGCACCCTGCGCCCCGCCGCTTCCGTGGTGGTTACCCGCCCGTACGCCGGACCGCCTGCCTCGGGGTGCGGCCCATCCAATAGGCTCGGCAGCGAGCAACACCGTGCCGCGAGCACGCGGCATACCGTCCCCATCTGAGAAGGACTTGGCATCGTGACTGTTCGCGTAGGTATCAACGGCTTCGGCCGCATCGGCCGCAACTTCTTCCGCGCCATCGAGGCGTCGGGAGCCGACATCGAGGTCGTCGCCACCAACGACCTGATGGACAACAAGACGCTGGCCCACCTGCTCAAGTACGACTCCATCCTGGGTCGCTTCCCGGGCGACGTCACCTTCGACGACACCTCCATCACGGCAGGGGGCAAGACGTTCAAGGTCTTCGAGGAGCGCGACCCCGCCAAGATCGACTGGGCCTCCGTCGGCGCCGACGTCGTCGTGGAGTCCACCGGCTTCTTCACCGACGCCACGAAGGCCAAGGCGCACATCGACGGTGGCGCCAAGAAGGTCATCATCTCGGCGCCGGCGTCCAACGAGGACATCACCATCGTGATGGGTGTCAACGACGGCGACTACGACGCCGCCAAGCACACGATCATCTCCAACGCGTCCTGCACGACGAACTGCCTCGGCCCGATGGCCAAGGTCCTCAACGACGAGTTCGGGATCGTCAAGGGCCTCATGACGACGATCCACGCCTACACCCAGGACCAGAACCTGCAGGACGCCCCGCACAAGGACCTCCGTCGGGCCCGCGCCGCTGCCCTCAACATCGTGCCGACCTCGACCGGCGCCGCCAAGGCGATCGGTCTCGTGCTGCCCGAGCTCAAGGGCAAGCTCGACGGGTTCGCGCTGCGCGTCCCGATCGCCACCGGTTCGGCCACCGACCTCACCTTCGAGGCCGGGCGGGAGACCACGGCGGAAGAGGTCAACGCCGCGGTCAAGGCCGCTGCCGAGGGACCGCTCAAGGGCATCCTCGTCTACACCGAGGACGCGATCGTCTCCAAGGACATCGAGACCGACCCGGCGTCCTGCATCTTCGACGCCGGCCTGACCAAGGTCATCGGTAACCAGGTCAAGGTCATCGGCTGGTACGACAACGAGTGGGGCTACTCCAACCGCCTCGCCGACCTCGTGGTCCTCGTCGGCCAGTCGCTCTGACCCCGGTCCCGGGCGACTGCTGATGCACACCATCTCCGAGCTGGGCGACCTGCGCGGCAAGCGCGTCCTGGTCCGCTCCGACCTCAACGTCCCCCTCGACGGGAGCACGATCACCGACGACGGACGCATCCGCGCGTCGGCCCCCACCATCAAGGCCCTCTCCGAGGCGGGCGCGCGCGTCGTCGTGTGCGCCCACCTCGGACGGCCCAAGGGGGCCCCGGAGGACCGGTACTCGCTGGCCCCGGTGGCCACGCGCCTCGGTGAGCTGCTCGGGCAGGACGTCACCTTCGCCACCGACACGGTGGGGGAGAGCGCCAGGGCGGCGGTCGAGGCTGCCGAGGACGGCGACGTCGTGCTGCTCGAGAACCTGCGGTTCAACCCGGGAGAGACGGCCAAGACCGACGAGGAGCGCGCGGAGTTCGCCGCGCAGCTCGCCGGCCTGGCCGACGTGTTCGTGTCCGACGGGTTCGGGGTGGTGCACCGCAAGCAGGCCAGCGTCTACGACGTCGCACGGCTGCTCCCCGCCGCCGTCGGCGGGCTCGTCGAGACCGAGGTCGGGGTGCTCAAGCGGCTCACCGAGGAGCCCGAGCGCCCCTACGCGGTGGTGCTTGGCGGCGCGAAGGTCTCCGACAAGCTCGGGGTGATCGACAACCTGCTCCAGACCGCCGACCGCCTGCTCATCGGCGGCGGCATGGTCTTCACCTTCCTCGCCGCCAAGGACTACGAGGTCGGCAAGAGCCTCCTCGAGGCAGACCAGGTCGAGCAGGTGAAGGGATACCTGCAGCAGGCCGAGGAGCGCGGCGTCGAGATCGTCCTGCCCGTCGACATCGTGGCCGCCACGGAGTTCTCGGCCGACGCCGACCACGACGTCGTGCCGGCCGGCGCGATCCCAGCCGACCGGATGGGCCTCGACATCGGCCCCGAGTCCGGCGTGCTGTTCGCCACCAAGCTCAAGGACTGCAAGACGGTGTTCTGGAACGGCCCGATGGGCGCGTTCGAGATGGCCCCGTATGCCGCGGGTACCGCTGCCGTGGCCGAGGCTCTCGTCGAGGTCACCGAGAAGGGTGCACTCACCGTCATCGGTGGTGGCGACTCCGCAGCCGCGGTGCGGCAGCTCGGGTTCGCGGACGACCAGTTCGGTCACATCTCCACCGGTGGCGGCGCAAGCCTGGAGTACCTCGAGGGCAAGGAGCTCCCGGGCCTGACCGTGCTCGACGAGCCGACCGCCTGACCTGGCTCTGACCACCGCGGACCAGACCAACGACCGTTCGGTGGGCCGGGCACCCTGCCCGGCCCGCCGGCATACCCCCTAGGACGACAGATGGCAGCCAAGACCTCCGGACGCACGCCGCTCATGGCCGGCAACTGGAAGATGAACCTCGACCACCTGCAGGCCACCCACCTCGTGCAGAAGCTGGACTGGACCCTCCGCGACGGTCGCCACGACTTCGGCGCGGTGGAGGTGGCCGTGCTGCCCCCGTTCACCGACCTGCGCTCGGTGCAGACCCTCATCGACGGGGACCGGCTCGACCTGCGGCACGGAGCGCAGGATCTGTCGACCCACGACAGCGGTGCCTACACGGGCGAGATCAGCGGCGCCTTCCTCGCCAAGCTCGGCTGCACCTACGTGCTAGCCGGCCACAGCGAGCGGCGGGAGTACCACCACGAGACCGACGAGACCGTCAACGCGAAGGTGAAGGCCGCGTACCGCCACGGCCTGACGCCGATCTTCTGCATCGGCGAGCCGCTCGAGATCCGGCAGGCGGGGACCCACCTCGAGCACGTGCTGGCGCAGCTCGAGGCCGGGCTCGCCGAGGTGACCGCCGCGCAGGCCGCGACGATCGTGGTCGCCTACGAGCCGGTGTGGGCCATCGGCACGGGTGAGGTCGCCACGCCCGATGACGCCCAGGAGGTCTGTGCCGCGATCCGCACCAAGCTGGCCGAGCTGTACTCGGGCGACCTGGCCGACGCGGTGCGCGTCCTCTACGGCGGGTCGGTCAAGGCCGCCAACGTCGCGGCCATCATGGCGCAGGAGGACGTCGACGGCGCCCTGGTCGGCGGTGCGTCGGTCGACCCCGCCGAGTTCGCCTCGATCTGCCGCTACAAGGACCACCTGGCGACCTCCTGAGCGACGAACAGGTATCCTGACCCCTGCTGCGTTTTTCGCAGTGACAACTGACGTCGACTCGAGATGGGTGCTCCGTGGAAGCCGTACGCATTGGCCTGCAGGTCCTGCTGGTCATCGGTGGTCTGTTCCTGACGTTGCTGATCCTGCTCCACAAGGGCAAGGGTGGCGGCCTCTCCGACATGTTCGGTGGTGGCATGTCCACGTCGCTGGGCTCGTCGTCCGTCGCCGAGCGCAACCTCGACCGGTTCACCGTCGCCGTGGGCGTGATCTGGTTCGCGTGCATCGTGGGCATCGGCCTGATCGACCGCTTCACCAACTGACCAGCCAGACCCCCGTCCCCCCACTCTCCCTGACCAGATAGGACCTCCCGCACATGGCAGGTGGCAACGCAATCCGAGGCAGCCGAGTCGGCGCCGGCCCCATGGGCGAGGCCGAGCGCGGCGAGGCGGCCCCCCGGGTGTTCGTCTCGTACTGGTGCGCCAACGGCCACCAGACGCGCCCGTCGTTCGCCGAGGAGCCCGGCCTGGCCGTGCCCGAGACCTGGGACTGCCCCCGCTGCGGCTTCCCCGCAGGACAGGACGAGGCCAACCCGCCCGCCCCGCCGAAGGTCGAGCCGTACAAGACCCACCTCGCCTACGTGAAGGAGCGTCGTTCCGACGCGGACGGCAAGGCCATCCTCGACGAGGCGCTGGCGACGCTGCGGGAGCGCAAGCTCATCCAGTAGCAGCCGCACCCCAGACACACAGCGCCGCCCCGGACCTCCGGGGCGGCGCTTCTGTCGTGCCCGGGTGGTCGGCTCAGGCGGCTGGCTCAGGCGGGGAGGTCGGCCGCGGAGTCGGCGTCCACGAGCCAGAGCGTCTCCCGGATGCCGCGCACCTGGGCGGCACTGGACAGCTCGGGCCCGGCTCCCTCGACGCCGTGCCGCACCGCCTCCGCCTTGTCCGCGCCGGCGACGAGGAACCAGACGCGGTCGGAGCGGCTGAGGCACTCGAAGGTCAGCGAGACGCGGTCGGGGGGTGGCTTGGGGGAGTCGTGCACGGCGACGGCGATGGCGTCCGTCGTCAGCTGGGCCGGGTGTCCGGGGAACAACGACGCGACGTGGCCGTCGGGACCGACCCCGAGGATCATCACGTCGAACTCGCCGCCACCACTGCCGCGGACCGCAGCCGAGTACTGCTCCGCGCTGTCCTCGGCCGACTCGCTGGTGTCGGGACCAGCGACGCGGTGCACGTTGGCCGGGTCGAGCCCGAGCCGGTCGAGACCGGCGGCGTCGTTCTGGGTGTCGTTGCGGTCGGCGTCACCGGCGGGCAGGTAGCGCTCGTCGCCCCACCACACCGACACCGTCGACCAGTCCACCGCGGTGTGCGCCGGCACCTGCAGGATCGACGCGATGATCGCCGACCCCAGTGAGCCGCCGGTCAGCGAGACGTGCGGCGCCCGGCCCGCAGCCTGCAGATCGAGCAGCGTCGTGACCAGTCGGGCGGCGCCCCCGTCGGCGACGGACTGCTTGTCAGGGTGCACCACCACGACCGGCGCGGCGTTCATGCCTTGGAGCCCTTCGCCTTCGGGCCGCCCGACGGGGGCGACGTGGTGGCCGCCTTGGCCTTGGCGGTCGCCCCGGCCGACGTGGTCTTGGCCAGCTTGCGCGCGGCCGCCTTCTTGACGACCGCGGTGTCCGCCTTGGCGGCCGGCGGGGGAGCCTGCACCATCTCCGCGCTGCTGGCCTTGGACGTGCTCCGGGCGAGGCGGCGCGACTCGCGCTCGGCCTCCTTGACCGACGGCGCCTCGCCCTCTCGGACGGCCTCGCTGGCGGTCAACGACTTCGTGCCCACCTTGGCCAAGCCGCTGCGGATGGTCTCCTCGTAGATCTCGTCGGGGTCGAGGCGGCGCAGCTCGTCGGCCAAGCACTCCGCCGTCGCGCGACGGGCCAGGGAGATCCGGCGGACCGGCTGTCCCGGCTGGCTCAGCGTCGCGATCGCGCCGTCCGGACGGACCAGGTCGATGGCCCCGCTGCGACGCTCGAGCCGCACGCTGACCATGCCGGTGCCGGTGCGCGAGCGCGCCCGGCGCACCGGGCACCGCAGGGTCTGCGCGAGCCAGGCCGCCAGCAGGTCGGTGGACGGGGAGTCCGAGCCCCCGGTGACCGTGGCCTCGGTGACGGGCTCGAACGGCGGCTGGTCGAGGGCGGCCGCGAGGAGCCCACGCCACAGCGTGACGCGCGTCCAGGCCAGGTCGGTGTCACCACGGGTGTATGCCGCGGCGCGCGCCTTGAGCGTGGCCCGGGGGTTCTTGGACTCGGCGGCGTCGGTGATGCGTCGCTGGGCCATCGAGCCGATGGGGTCACGGGACACGTGCGTGGGGGCGTCGGTGGGCCACCACGCGACCACGGGGGAGTCGGGCAGGAGGAGCGGGATGACCACGCTGCGTCCGTGGTCGGCCAGCGCGCCGTAGAGCCGCAGCACGACGACCTCGCTCGCGCCGGCGTCGCCGCCCACCCTGATCTGGGCGTCGATCCGCGACTGGCCGCGCTTGTTGCCGATGACGACGGCGATGATGCGACAGGGGTGCTGCCGGCTGGCGTCGTTGGCGGCCTGGATCGCCTCTTCGGCGTCCTGCTCGTCGACGACGATGAGGAGCGTGAGCACGCGGCCCAGGGCCATCGCCCCGGTGTCCTGACGGAGGGCAACCAGCTTCTTGCTGATCGCCACGGTGCTCGTGCTGGGCAGGTCGACGATCAAGGCATCCTCCAGACGCGGCCGTCACGGCGCATCATCTCGTCGGCGCCGAGCGGCCCCCAGCCGCCCGACACGTAGGGTTCGAGCTCGCCACGTGACTTCGACCAGTACTCCTCGACCGGGTCGAGGATCTCCCAGGAGAGCTCGACCTCCTCGTGCCGGGGGAAGAGCGGGGGGTCGCCGAGCAGGACGTCGAGGATGAGCCGTTCGTACGCCTCGGGGCTCGACTCGGTGAAGGCGCGGCCGTAGCCGAAGTCCATCGTGACGTCGCGGACCTCCATCTGCGCTCCCGGCACCTTGGCCCCGAAGCGCATGGTGATGCCCTCGTCGGGTTGCACGCGGATGACGATGGCGTTCTGTCCCAGCTCCTCGGTGGCCGTGTCGTTGAACGGCAGGTGGGGCGCCTTCTTGAACACCACGGCGATCTCGGTGACGCGCTTGCCGAGGCGCTTGCCGGTGCGCAGGTAGAACGGGACCCCGGCCCAACGGCGCGAGTCGATCTCGAGCTTCATCGCGGCATACGTCTCGGTGCGCGAGCCCTTGGCCACGCCGTCCTCGTCGAGGTAGCCGCCGACCTGTTCGCCGCCCTGCCAGCCCGCGGCGTACTGGCCGCGCGCCGTGGACTTGCCGAGGTCCTTGGGGTGGCGCACCGCCGAGAGGACCTTCTCCTTCTCGGCGCGCAGGTGCTCGGCCGCGAACGACACGGGTTCCTCCATGGCCGTCAGGGCGAGGAGCTGGAGCAGGTGGTTCTGGATCACGTCACGCGCGGCACCGATGCCGTCGTAGTAGCCGGCGCGGCCGCCGATGCCGATGTCCTCGGCCATGGTGATCTGCACGTGGTCGACGTAGTTGGCGTTCCAGACCGGCTCGAACATCTGGTTGGCGAACCGCAGGGCCAACAGGTTCTGGACGGTCTCCTTGCCGAGGTAGTGGTCGATCCGGAAGACCGCGTCGGGCGGGAAGACGCCTTCGACGATGTCGTTGAGCTCGCGTGCACTCTTCAGGTCGTGGCCGAACGGCTTCTCGATCACCACGCGCCGCCACGCGTTGGCGTCGGGCTTGCTCAGACCGGAGCGTTCGAGCTGCTCGCAGACCACCGAGAAGGAAGAGGGCGGGATCGACAGGTAGAACGCGAGGTTGCCGCCGGTCCCACGCTCCTCCTCGAGGTTCTTCACCGTCGCGGCCAGGAGGTCGAAGGAGGTCGGGTCGTCGAAGGTACCCGGCACGAACCGGAAGCCCTCGGCGAGGTTGCGCCAGACGCTCTCCCGGAACGGCGTGCGGGCGTACTGCTTGACCGCGTCGTAGACGATCTTGCCGAAGTCCTGGTCGGCCCAGTCACGACGTGCGAAACCGACCAGGGAGAAGCCCGGCGGCAGCAGCCCGCGGTTGGCCAGGTCGTAGATGGCCGGCATGAGCTTCTTGCGGGCCAGGTCGCCGGTCACTCCGAACAGCACCAGCCCACAGGGGCCGGCGATGCGCGGCAGTCGCTTGTCGCGAGGATCGCGAAGCGGGTTGTTCTCCTGCGTCACCCGCGTGGGGCTCATGCGTCGCCTTCCGTGGGGGACAGGTCGGTCAGTGCCTGGGTGATCTGGGCCAGGCCTGCGTCGTGGTCGGTCAGGTGCAGCTGCAGCACCGGGCGCTGGTGCTCCGCCAGGACCTGGGCGTCACCGGCTGCCTGCGAGGCGATGAAGTCACCGAAGGTGAACTCCCGTCCCGGGATCTCCAGGTCCTCGTGGGGGGCTGTCGTGACCTGCAGGTAGACCCCCGTCGCGGGCCCACCCTTGTGGAACTGCCCGGTCGAGTGCAGGAACCGCGGCCCCCAGCCGAAGGTGGTGGGTCGTGCGGTGTGCCGGGCCAGCCCGGGCCGCACGTCGGCGAGGGTCGCATCGGCGATCCGGTCGAGGTAGGCCATCACTGCGACGTAGCCGCGAGCAGGGTCGAGCTGGGCGAACAAGGCCGCCAGCGCGTCCGACACGGTGGTCGCGTCACCGAGCCAGTCGCCGCCGAGCGAGCGGATCTCGACCGCCCCATCGGTGGCAGCCGGAGCCTCGGCGTCGCCGATTCCCTTGTCCAGCAACGCACGCGCGGCCTTCTTGGCGCTCTCCACGTCAGGCTGGTCGAACGGGTTGATACCCAGGAGACGACCGGCCGCAGCGGTCGCGACCTCCCAGAGGAGGAGCTGGGCACCGAGGGAGCCGCTGACGGCCACCTCGGACCGGCTGCCGTCCGCTACTCCGTCGGGACCCGCACCCAGGGCGTCGAGGTCGTCGTCGGAGTCGCTGACCAGTCGGGCGATCGTGACGTCGCCGGCCGGCCACCGCACCTCGGGATCGGAGTCGCCTCCCACCACGACCGGCAGGACGCCGGTGCCCTGCTTGCCGGTGCTCTCGGCGATGAGCTGCTCGGCCCAGTCGGCGAATCCGACGATGCCGGAACCGTCGTCGACGATGACGAACTTGTCGCGCAGCGGGTCGGTGCCGGCCATCGCCGCGCCGAGACGAAGTCCCGGGTTGCCGTCGTCGTCGGCGCTCAGCACGTCGGCCACGGCCTCGGCGTCGTCGAGCAGTGCCTCGATGTCGGCGCCGGCCAGACCCGACGGCACGAGGCCGAAGGCCGTCAGGGCCGAGTAGCGTCCGCCGACGTTGGGGTCGGCGTTGATGACGCGGTAGCCGCCTGCGCGGGACTCCTGGTCGAGCGGGCTGCCCGGGTCGGTGACAATGACGATCCTGGCGGTCGGGTCGATGCCCTGCTCGGAGAAGGCAGCCTGGAAGGCCCGGCGCTGCGAGTCGGTCTCCACCGTCGAGCCGGACTTGCTCGAGACGACGACCACGGTGCGGTCGAGGTCGGTGATGGCGGCCCGCACCATGTCGGGCTGCGAGGAGTCGAGGACGACGAGGTCGACGCCGGCGGTCGCGCAGATGACCTCGGGAGCGAGCGACGAGCCGCCCATGCCGCAGAGGACGACCCGGTCGACCCCCTCACCCTTGAGCTGCTCGCGCAGCGCGGCGATCTCGCCGAGGAGTGGCCGGGACGAGCGCGGCAGGTTGACCCAGGACAGCCGGATGGCCGACTCGGACTCGGCGTCCGGACCCCACAGCGTGGCGTCCTGCGCGAAGAGCTTGCTGGCGAACTGCGACTCGACGAGCTCGGTCACCTTGGTGGCGATGGCATCGGCCGCCGCGCCCGAAGCCACCACGCCGAGTGAGCTCATTTGTCCCCAGCCTCGGCGACGTCGGCGCGGGCCAGGTCGAGGTCGGACTGGGCCTCGTCGAGCAGCTCACCCCAGGCGGCCTCGAACTTCTCGACTCCCTCGCGCTCGAGCAGGGCCGTGACGTCGGCGTACGAGATGCCGAGGCCCTCGAGCGAGTCGAGCACGCCACCAGCCTCCTCGTAGGTGCCGGCGATGGTGTCGCCGGTGACCTCACCGTGGTCGGCGACGGCGTCCAAGGTCTTCTCGGGCATGGTGTTGACGGTGTTCGGCGCCACCAGCTCGGTGACGTACAGCGTGTCGGAGTAGGCGGGGTCCTTGACGCCCGTCGAGGCCCACAGCGGTCGCTGGGCGTTCGCCCCGTCGTCGGCCAGGTTCTTCCAGCGGGGGGTCGCGAAGACCTCTTCGTAGGCCTGGTAGGCCAGCCGGGCGTTGGCCACAGCGGCCTTGCCCTTGAGGCCCTTGGCCTCGTCGGTGCCGATCGCGTCGAGCCGCTTGTCGACCTCGGTGTCGACGCGCGAGACGAAGAACGAGGCGACGGAGTGGATCTTCGACAGGTCCTTGCCGGCCTCGCGGGCCTGCTCGAGCCCGGTGAGGAAGGCGTTCATCACGCCGCGGTACCGGTCCAGCGAGAAGATCAACGTGACGTTGACGCTGATGCCCTCGGCCAGCACCTGCGAGATGGCGGGCAGGCCCTCCACGGTGGCGGGGATCTTGATGAGCACGTTGTCGCGGCCCACGGCTGCGGCGAGCTCCTTGGCCTGCGCGACGGTCTTGCCCGTCTCGTGCGCGAGCCGCGGGTCGACCTCGATGGAGACCCGGCCGTCGACGCCGTTCGTGGCCTCGAACACCGGCTTGAGGATGTCGCAGGCGTTGCGGACGTCCTCGGTGGTGAGGCCGAACACCGTCTCGTCCACGGTCTTGCCGTCGGCGGCGAACTTCCGGAGGTCGGCGTCGTACCGCTCGCCCTTGGCCAGCGCGGCCTGGAAGATCGAGGGGTTGGTGGTCACGCCCACCACACCCTTGGTGTCGATGAGCTCCTGCAGGTTGCCGGTCTCGATGCGCTCACGCGACAGGTCGTCCAGCCAGACGGAGACGCCGTTGTCGGCGAGGGCCTTGAGGGCTGCGTTGTCAGTCATGGCAGTTCACTTTCCCTTGACGGTCTTGAGGGACTTCTTGGCTGCGGCCACGACGGCAGCCGCGGTGAATCCGAACTCACGGAAGAGGGTGGCGGCATCGGCAGACGCGCCGAAGTGGTCGATCCCGATGATCTCGCCGGCGTCGCCGACGATGTCGCGCCAGCCCTGGGGCACGCCGGCCTCGACCGACACGCGGGCCTTGACCTCCGCAGGCAGGACCTTCTCGCGGTAGGCCGGCGTCTGGTCCTCGAACCACTCGCGGCACGGCATCGACACGACCCGCGTGGCGATGCCCGACTTCTCGAGCGTCTCGCGGGCCTCCACGGCCAGCTGCACCTCGGAGCCGGTGGCCACGAGGATCACGTCCGGGGTCGCCTTGCTGGAGTCGTAGAGGACGTAGGCGCCCTTGGCGACCCCGCTCACCTTGCCCGCTCCGTCGGCGCCGGAGCGGTCGACGATGGGCAGGTTCTGGCGGCTGAGCGCGAGTCCGGCGGGGCGGCGGTTGCGCAGGATGGCGAGCCACGCCGCACCGGTCTCGTTGGCGTCAGCCGGTCGCACGACGTCGAACGACGGGATGGCGCGCAGGGCGGCGAGGTGCTCGATCGGCTGGTGCGTCGGGCCGTCCTCACCGAGGCCGATGGAGTCGTGCGTCCACACGAACGTCACCGGCGTCTGCTGGATGGCGGCCAGTCGTACCGCGGGGCGCATGTAGTCGGAGAACACGAGGAAGGTGCCGCCGTAGGGACGGGTCAGGCCCTCGAGCGCGATGCCGTTGAGGATCAGGCCCATGCCGAACTCGCGGATGCCGAAGTGGAGGGTGCGGCCGTACGGGCCGCCGGACCACTCACGGGTCTGCTTCGACTTGGGGATGAAGGACGGCTGGCCCTCCATCGTCGTGTTGTTGGACTCGGCGAGGTCGGCCGAACCGCCCCACAGCTCCGGCGCGATGTCGGCCAGGGCGCCGAGCACCTTGCCCGAGGCCGCGCGGGTCGCGATGCCCTTGGCGTCGGCGGCGAAAGTCGGGACAGCCTTGTCGAGGCCGTCCGGCAGCTCGCCTGCGACGAGGCGGTCGAGGAGGGCGGCGCGCTCCGGCTGGGCCTTGCGCCAGGCGGCATACGTCTTGTCCCACGCCTTGTGTGCCGCCTTGCCGCGCGCCACCACCTTGCGGGTGTGGGTGATCAGTGGCCGGGGCACCTCGAAGGTCTTCTTCGGGTCGAAGCCCAGCAGCTCCTTGGTAGCAGCGATCTCGGGCTCGCCGAGGGCCGAGCCGTGCGACTTGCCGGTGTCCTGCTTGGTCGGGGCGGGCCACGCGATGATCGTGCGCAGGACGACGAAGGTGGGCTTGCGCGAGGTCCGGCTCTTCTCGAGGGCAGCCAGCAGCTGGTCGACGTTCTCGACGTACCCGCCGCTCGTGCCGTCGCCGCGCCAGTCGATGGTGACGACGTTCCAGCCGTACGCCTCGTAGCGCTTGCCAACGTCCTCGGAGAACGAGATCTCGGTCTTGTCCTCGATCGAGATCGTGTTCTGGTCGTAGATGACGGTGAGGTTGCCGAGCTCCTGGTGGCCGGCCAGCGCGGAGGCTTCGTGCGAGACGCCTTCCATGATGTCGCCGTCGGACGCCAGCACCCAGATGTGGTGGTCGAACGGGCTGGTGCCGGGCTTGGCGTCGGGGTCGAACAGCCCGCGCTGTCGCCGCTGCGCCATGGCCATGCCGACCGCCGAGGCCAGGCCGGAACCGAGCGGGCCCGTGGTGATCTCGACACCGTTGGTGTGGTGCACCTCCGGGTGGCCCGGGGTGAGCGAGCCCCACGTGCGCAACGCCTTGAGGTCGTCGAGCTCGAGGCCGTAGCCGGACAGGTAGAGCTGGATGTACTGGGTGAGGCTGGAGTGCCCGCACGACAGCACGAACCGGTCGCGCCCGAGCCAGTGGGAGTCGGACGGGTCGTGGCGCATGACGTTCTGGTAGAGCAGGTATGCCGCCGGGGCGAGGCTCATGGCCGTGCCCGGGTGACCGTTGCCGACCTTCTGCACGGCGTCGGCGGCGAGCACCCTGACGGTGTCCACGGCGCGCACGTCGAGGTCGGTCCAACCGGCCTTGCGCGCCACCGGCGGACGCAGCGAGGTGCTGCGTTTCCGCGCGGGCGTTGACTTGGCGGAACGGGTCGTGGTGGGCACGGATGGGTCTCCTCACACTGAGCTGAACAGGCGTCGCACGGCAACGCTCCGAGACTAGTCCCGAGGGTGACCCGCGTCGCATCCAGTCCCGTCCACCAGACAGGTCGCGGGCGGGGATAGACTGGCCGCTGCTCCAAGCCCGCCCGCCCCTGCACCACCCGCGAAGGACGCCGTGACCGCACTCGATCCGTCTGCCCGGATCTCCGCGTCCCCGACTCCAGGGCGTCGCAGCAAGGCCGCGGCATACCTCGCGCTCACCAAGCCGCGAATCATCGAGCTCCTGCTCGTGACGACGATCCCGGTGATGTTCTTGGCGCACAAGGGGATTCCGTCACTCTGGCTCATCGTGACGACCCTGGTCGGGGGTGCGCTCAGCGCCGGCGCGGCCAACACCTTCAACTGTGTCTACGACCGCGACATCGACGCCGAGATGCACCGCACCAGCAACCGGCCGATGGTCACCGGGGAGATCACCCCACGCGAGGGGCTCATCTTCGGCGTCGTCCTCACCGTCGTCTCGACGACGTGGTTCGCGGTGTTCACCAACTGGCTCTCCGCGGCTCTCTCGCTGGGGGCCATCGTCATGTATGCCGTGGGCTACACGATGATCCTCAAGCGCCGCACCGCGCAGAACATCGTCTGGGGCGGCGCAGCCGGGTGCATGCCGGTCCTCATCGGGTGGTCGGCCGTGGCCAACTCGGTGTCGTGGTCGGCGGTCATGCTCTTCCTCGTCATCTTCTTCTGGACGCCGCCGCACTACTGGCCGCTGTCGATGAAGTTCAAGGACGACTACGCCGCGGCGCACGTGCCGATGCTGCCGGTGGTCGAGGAGTTCCTGGTCGTCGCCCGACAGATCGTGGCCTACTCGTGGGCGATGGTCGCCGTGTCCCTGGCCCTGGTGTGGGTGAACCCGATGGGCTGGGTCTACCTCGGCACCGCGGTCGTGACGGGCGCGCTGTTCCTGGCCGAGGCCCACCGCCTGCACCGTGCCGCCAAGGCCGGTGCCGGGCCGAAGGTGCTCAAGCCGATGCGGCTGTTCCACTTCTCCATCACCTACGTCGGCATCCTCTTCCTCGGCGTGGCCGTCGACCCGCTGGTCTACCTGCCGGTCATCTCGCGCTGACGTCAGCGCTGGCGTCGGCACTGAGGTCGGCACTGACGTCCGCTCCCGCGTCGGCTCCGGCCGGCATCTCGCGCAGCCCTCGCAGCGGGCTCCAGAACATCGACACGCAGGCGACCACGTGGATGGCCGCCATGACGGCGATCGTGGGGCGCAGGCCGAGGGTGCTGCCCATGACTCCGGCCACGAGCCCGGCCAGCGGCATGGTCCCGTAGTTGACCACCTGGACCGTCGTGACCTGCCTCGCCACCAGGTGCTCGGGCACGTAGCGGTTGCGCCACGCGCCGCGCACCACGTTGCCGGCGACGACCCCGACGCCGACCAACAGCATCCCCGCCACCATGGCCACGAGGCCCGCTCCGGGCGCTCCGAGCGGCACGAGGAGCGCAGGGGGCCCGGCGAGGACCTGCAGCGCGAGGAGAGCGCGCGCCGAGCCGAGCCGGTGGGAGACCCGGGTCGCGATGGTCGCCCCGATGACGCCGCCCAGTGAGCCGACGGCCATCACCAGCCCGACTGCCCCCGCACCCAGGTGCACCTCACGGACCAGGAACAGGACGAGGAGGGCGGCGTAGCCGGTGAGGCCGAAGTTGCTCAGCCCGCCCATCACCGTGAAGAAGCGCAGGATCCGGTCGTGGCGGATGTAGTCGACGCCCTCCCGGATGCGCCGGCGCAGCGACGGCACGTCGGCGTCGTGCACTGGATCCGGCCCGGTGGCGGGGAGCCTGAGCCGCCACAGACACACCGCCGAGACGACGAAGCTGAGCGTGTCGACGAGCAGCCCTCCGGCGGTCGAGACCGCCTGGGCCAGCAGCCCGCCCACGCCGGGGCCGGCGACCTGCATCGCCGACTCGGTGCCGAAGAGCCCCGCGAACGCCGACTCCTGCTGCTCGCGCGGTGCCACCTGGCGGACCAGGGCGGGGTAGGCGGCGCGGAAGAAGACGGTGCACACGCCGTTGCACAACGCGGCGACGGCGAGGTGGGGGAGGGTGAGGAGTCCCAGCGCCCACGCGGCGGGCACGCTGGCGAGGGTCGCTGCGGCCGCGAGGTCGCTGACCAGCATCACGCGGCGGGCGGGGAGCCGGTCCACCCACGCGCCTGCGGGCAGGCCGATGAGCAGCCAGGGCACCCAGGCCGCTGCCGTGAGGGCGCCCATCCACCCGGCGCCGGCGTCGAACCCGACCACCGCGAGCAGCGGCAGCAGCACCGACGTCGTGGCGTTGCCCAGAACGCTGACGCCTTCCCCGAACCAGAGCAGGGCGAAGTTCCGGTTGCGGGCCAGTGGGGGCGGCGGGGCAACCGGTGAGGTGTGGTTCGTCATGGCTGGGCCGGGAACCCTCGGGCGAAGACGAAGACCGACTCGCGGTCGACCCCGTCGTCGGGCACCTCGCGCTGCGACCAGCGCATGAGGACGTCGACCATCTCGTCGGCCACCTGGCGCAGCTCGTCGGGGGAGAGCTTCATCCAGTTCTGGGTCGCGAACGCAGCCGCGTCCCACTCTGGCGCCGAGGCGGCGTTGGCGTTCCAGTCGCGGGTGCGCTCGAACTGGCGTTGCAGCGCAAGGGCCTCCGCGGCATACGCGGCGGTGACGGCGGCGGTGTCGTCGGCGAAGTCGGCACGAGACCACCGGGTGCCGGGGTCGACCAGCCGCCACCACCGCTCGCGCCGGTCCTTGGCGAGCTCGGGCGCCTCCTCGACCAGACCGGCCTCGCTGAGGACCTTGAGGTGGTGGCTCGCGCTGCCCACGGCCTGACCGGTGCGAGCGGCCAGGGCTGAGGCGGTGGAGGGGCCGTCGACCTTGAGGGCGTCCATCATCCGCGAGCGGAACGGGTTGGCCATGGCACTCAGGGCCTTGGCCTCCGTGACGGTGCGGACACCGGGGCGTCGTGGGCTGGGCATGTGCACAACAATAGTTGTGCAATTTCTATTGCACAAGAGCGCTTGTGGAGTTTGGTCGCGGGGAAACGGGCGATGGGCCGGTTTCCCGGGCGGGAGGCGGGGTATGCCGCGGGGAAACGGGCGATGGGCCGGTTTGCTTCAGGGGGTGGAGCGCAGGCGCACCATGGCGCGGGTCAGCGCCACCACCAGCAGCGTCGCGAGGAACATGTGGACCAGCACCACGACCCACGGCAGCCCGGTGAGGTACTGCGTGTAGCCCACGACGCCCTGGGTGAGGGTCACGACGAGCACCCCGGCCCAGGCGCGGCCGGGGAGGCGGGAGCTGCTGGTGAGGCGGCTCGCGACCCACACCGCGACCACGAGGCCGACGAAGAGCATCACCGCGTCGGCATGCAGCCACGAGATGGTGCGCGGGTCGAAGCCGAACCGGGCCGGCTGGTCGGCATCGCCGGAGTGCGGGCCCGAGCCCGTGACGACGGTGCCCAGGAGCAACACCACGGCGGCCACCGCGCAGGTCGCCCACCCCAGCCGCTCGACCAGCGGGTGCACGACCAGGGGCCGGGGACCGGCCGGCTCGGGCGCCCGGAAGGCGAGGTAGGCCGCACTCGCGACGAGGCACATCGACACCAGGAAGTGGGCGGCGACGGTGACCGGGTTGAGCCCGGTGCGCACGGTGATGCCCCCGAGGACCGCCTGCACACCCACCCCGACGAGCACGCCGATGGCGGGGACCAACAGGTCGCGGCGGCCGGCAGCCCACCGCCACACGGCATACACGGTCGCGATGGCCGCGATGCTGACCACGCTGGTGAGGGTGCGGTTCCCGAACTCGATGTACCGGTGCCAGCCCTCCGCCTGGTGGGGCACCGGCGTGTACGAACCCGGCACGCACTCGGGCCAGCTGGGGCAGCCGAGCCCGCTCCCGGTGAGCCTGACCAGCCCGCCGGTGACCACGATGAGCACCTCGACGACGAGGTTCGCCAGCAGGATCCTCGGGAGCCAGACGGCGCCGGTGGTCGGCTCTGCGACAGCCGTGGCTGAGGTCGGGGCGGGCGCTGCGGTCACGGCACGAGGGTACGTCTCAGGGTGGACCCTGACGCGGTTGGGGGAGTCCCCTCATGGTGCGCGGGCCCCCGCGCTGGCTGACTGGACCCATGGTGACGAACACGTGGCGGGCCGGCGTCGCGGTCGGCTATGCGGCGCTCTTCGCTGTGGCCGCGCTCACGGCGCGACCGGGGTGGCTGGTGACCGGGCTGGCCGTGGCCGCCACCGCCTGCTGGGCCAGTGCCCGCGAGCCCGGTCAGTCGCTCCAGCGGAAGAACCGCCGCGCCGCGAGCGTCGCCACGAGCGCCCACGCCGCCAGGACGAGCCAGGCACCGGCAGCGACCCGGCCCTCGACCAGGGCGGCCCTCAGGCTGTCGCCGAGCGCTGCCGACGGCAGCACGCGCACCACGCTCGCGAACCGGTCGGGGAGCTCGGTCCCGGCGACGACCACCCCGCCCAGGCCCAAGAGGGCGACCCACAGCAGGTTGGCGACCGCGAGCACGCCTTCGGCGCGCAGCGTCCCGCCCAGCAGCAGGGCCAGAGCCGTGAACGCCCACGTGCCCAGCACGAGGGCGACGCACGCCGCCGGTATGCCGCGCACCGCCGGCTCCCAGCCCAGTGCGGCCCCGAGGGCGCCGATCACCACCACCTGCACCGCGATGACGGCGAGCACCGCCACGGCCTTGGCCAGCACCAGCCCGGACCGGCCCAGCGGGGTGACCCCGAGCAGCCTCAGCACGCCGTAACGACGGTCGAACGCGGTGGAGATGGCCTGGCCGGTGAAGGCGGAGGAGATGACGCACAGCGCCAGCACGCCCGGCACCGCGAGGTCGACGCGCCGCCCGGCACCCAGCGAGATCGAGTCGGCATGCACCAGCGCCACCAGCACGGCTGCCGGGAGCAACACCGCGACGAGGAGCTGCTCGCCGTTGCGCAGGAGCGTGGTCGCCTCGAAACGCGCCTGGGCCAGCACCCGCGCCACGGCGGACGCCGGGCGGGAGGAGGTCAGGGCCGGGTCGGCGGCTGTCACGCGATGGACCTGCGGGTGAGCGCGAAGTAGCGGTCCTCGAGCCGGTCGCCCGCGGTGACCTCGTCGAGCGATCCCTCGGCCACCACGACACCGCCCGCGACGACGACGATGTGGTCGGCCAGCCGTTCCGCCTCCTCGAACGAGTGGGTGGTCAGCACGACGGCGACACCGTCGTCCGCGAGCGACCTCACGAGCTCCCAGACGTCGAGGCGGGCGTGTGGGTCGAGACCGGCACTGGGCTCGTCGAGGAACGCGACCTCGGGCCGACCGACGAGTGCGGCCGCGAGCGCCACCCGCTGGCGCTGTCCACCCGAGAGCCGTCGCACGGTGGTGTGGGCGAACCCGTCGATCCCCAGGCGCTGGACGATCGGGTCGAGCGGCGCGGGGGCGGCATACATCGCGCTGAGGTGGCGCAACAGGCGGAGCGGCCGCGCGGACGCGGGGAGGCCACCGTCCTGGAGCATCACGCCCACCCGGGCCCGGTGGGCCGGCGACGCGTGCCACGGGTCGGCGCCGAGGACGCGCACCTGCCCCCCGTCGGGGCGGCGCAACCCCTCGCAGCACTCGACCATCGTCGTCTTGCCGGCGCCGTTGGGGCCCAGCACGGCGGTCACCGCGCCGTCCGGGGCCTGCCAGGAGGCGCCGTCGAGGGCCACCACGTCGCCGTAGCGCTTGACGAGACCTGAGACGTGGACGGCGGGTGGCACGCACTGAGTGTAGGTCTCGGCGCCGGGTCTCCTGCCGCGGGGCCGGGGGACCTCAGACTCGCCGACGAGTCGCAGGCATGGGCGACTTCCCCATGCCAGCGGGTACCTCAGGGGCGAACGGTGGAGTCATCAGCAGGGCAGACCGACAGCGCACGAAGGAGCAGAGCAATGAGCCTCACCGCACACCCCTACATCGTCCTCGCCGAGCAGCAGTGGAAGCAGGAGAGCCTGTCCGGCGCGAACCTTGCCGGCCACCGTCCCGCTCGGCGGTCGAGCCGGCGCCGCCCCCGCAGGGTCTGGCGCATTCGCCGTCCGCTCGGACAGCTCGCCCGGCACACACCACGCCCCGTCTAAGGCCCCCCGGGACCCGGTCCGGTCGCAGATAAGGCACTCGCCCCATGTGGGCACCCACCTCAGGCCGTCAGGTTTGACCCATCAGCACGAGACACCGTCAGAAGGAGCACACCATGAGCATCAGCGCAGATCCGCTGTTCGTCGCCGCCGAGGTCCAGTGGCGCACCGAGAACCTCTCGGCCGGACTGGCCCACGCCTCGTCGGGCAGGCACCACGGTCACGTCATCCGTGCCGCCCTCCAGCGGGTGCGCCACCCGCACCGGCACGCACGGCACACGGCTGGCCACGGCGCCCCGCGCGTCGCCTGACCCGGCCGCCCCGATGGCGACCTCGCTCGACGTCCCGAAAGCGACCGCTCAGCAGGCCGAGACCCACGACACCGTGTCGGACCACTCCGACATAATCAGTGCCGTGGGTCTCGAGCGTTCGGCAGCAGGCTTGTTCGTCGGGCGTGACGACGAGGCGGCCCAGCTCGCGCGGCTCCTGGGCCTGTCCGACGGCGACGCCACTGGGCTCGTCCTCCTCTCCGGCGACGCCGGCATCGGCAAGACCCGCATCCTGGCCGAGGTCGCGGGCCGGGCCCGCGAGGCCGGCTGGTCGGTCCTGATCGGGCACTGCCTCGGCGAGGCCGGCCAGGCCCTGCCCTACCTGCCGTTCATCGAGGTCCTCGGCCGGCTCGAGAGCACCTCGCCCGACCTGCTCGACCGCGTGCTGTCCGCCCACCCGGGACTCACCCGGCTCGTCCCGTCCCGCCGCCACGAGCCGAACCCCGACGACCCCAGCGACGAGGTGGTCGACCGAGGCGACCTCGTCGAGGCCGTCCACGCGGCGCTCGACGACCTGGCCACCGACGCACCGCTCCTGCTGGTCGTCGAGGACGTGCACTGGGCCGACCAGTCCTCGCGCGACCTGCTCACCCTGCTCTTCACCCGCGGCTTCTCGCGCCGCGTCAGCATCGTCGCCTCCTACCGCAGCGACGACCTCCACCGGCGCCACCCGCTCCGCACCACGCTGGCCCACTGGGCCCGGCTCGGTGACGTCGAGCGCCTCGACCTTGCGCCGCTGCCCGACCGAGCCGTGCGCGAGCTCGTGCGTGGCCTGCAGACCCAGCCCCTGCCCGAGGCGCAGGTGCGCGAGGTCGTGCAGCGCGCCGAGGGCAACGCGTTCTTCGCCGAAGAGCTCGTCGCCGCCACCGCGCTCGGGGGGTCCGGTCTCGCCGAGGACCTCTCGCGGTTGCTCCTCGTGCGTTTCGACCAGCTCGACACCGCGGGCCAGCACGTGGTCCGGATCGCCTCGGCCGCGGGACGCCACGTGTCGCACCGACTCCTCGCGGTGGTGGCGGGGCTCGGTGACGCCGAGCTCGACGCGGGGCTGCGCGACGCCGTCGAGCACCACGTCCTGGTGCCCACCGAGAGCGGTGGCTACGCCTTCCGTCACGCACTGCTCGGAGAGACCGTCTACGACGACCTGTTGCCCGGGGAGCGCGTCCGGGCCCACGAGCGGTATGCCGCGGCGCTGGCCGACGACCGCAGCCTCGGCACCTGGGCCGAGCTGGCCCGCCACGCCGCCGCCGCAGGGCTCCGCGAGCAGGCCCGCGCGGCCAGCGTGCAGGCCGGTGACTCGGCGATGCGGATGGCCGGCCCGGAGGAGGCCTTCCGTCATTTCAAGAACGCCCTGGCGCTGATGGCCGAGACCGACGTGGACGTCGACACGGTCACTCTCCGTGCCGCCACGGCCGCGACCGCGGTCGGGCAGGCCCTCAAGGCGCTCGAGCTGCTCGAGGACCGACTGGCCCGGCGCTCGCCCGACTCCGACCCTGCGGGTCGCGCCGAGCTCCTCGCCGCGTTGGCCACCACGGCCCGCATCACCGAGAGCACCCTCGACACCCTCGCTGCCACCAAGGAGGGGCTCGGGCTGCTCGACGCGGCCGAGGTCGACCACCCCCAGACCCGCGCGAGGTTGCTTGCCGCGAAGGTGCAGGCGCTGGCCGACCGTGGTCGCGACGGCGAGGCCCTCGCCGCCATCGAGGAGTCCGTGGCTGCGGCCCAGGCCGCAGGCCTGCACGACGTGGCCGACGAGGTCCGGGTCGTCGAGGCCCGCATCCTCGAGCGCGCGGGTGACCCGGAGACGTCGCGCCGCACGCTCGAGCGGATCATCGCCGAGTCAAGGTCGCCGGGCGACCCGGCCGAGGTCCGCGCCTACCACCACCTCGGGTGGCTGCACCACCGCGCCGGACGGCTCGACGAGGCGGTCGACGTCTACCGCCGGGGCGTCGAGCGGGCCAGGGGAGCGGGGCGCCCCTGGGCTCCCTACGCCTTCGACGGCCGCCTGCTCGCCGGTGTCGCCGCCTATGAGCGGGGCCGGTGGGCCGAGGCCCTCGACATCCTCGACGTGGCGCACGAGGTCCCGCCCGAGCCGGCGCGCTCGCTCCTGCTGGGCGCGCGGATGTACGTCGCCGCCGCCCAGGGGAACTACGCCGCCGTGTCGGGCTACGAGGTCTCGCGTCCGTGGTGGGAGAGCGAGGGCCTGGTGGCCCTGCTCGCCGGGAGCGCGGCGATCGACCTCCACGGCCACGCTGACGACCTCGATGCCGCCATCGCCGTCCACGACGAGGTCGTGGAGGTGCTGAACCGGGTCTGGTACCCGTTGTTCCAGGGGCAGCTGCGGCTCGACACCCTCCTGCTCGGCCAGCTGGGCAGCCACATCCAGCGGGTCCCCAGCTCGCAGCGGCCGGCCCTGCTGGCGCGCGGGGCCGGGCTCGCCGAGTCGGCCACCCAGGTCTGGGACCGCGCGACGTCGAGACCGGGCAACGACGGCCCCGAGTCGACGGCCTGGCTCGCCCGCGCCAGGGCCGAGGCGCTGCGGCTGCGCTGGCTGGGCGGGGCCGATGTCGACCCGGCCGAGCTGGTCGAGGCCTGGCAGGCGACGGTCGACGCGTTCGAGGCCTACGGACACCCCTACGAGACGGCCCGGTCGAGGGCCCGGTTGGGCACCTTCCTCAAGTCCGTCGGTGACCCCCGCGGGTCCGAGGAGCTCACGGCCGCCCTCGAGGTCGCCCAGCGGCTCGGTGCCGAGCCCCTCCGGGCCGAGGTCCGGCACGGCGGGGGAGCGCGGTCCATCGCGAAGACGGCCTCGCGTCAGGGGGAGGCCCTGACCGCCCGGGAGGCCGAGATCCTCGCCCTCGTGGCCCTCGGTCGCAGCAACCGCCAGATCGGCACCCAGCTCTTCATCAGCGCGAAGACCGCGAGCGTCCACGTCTCCAACATCATCGCCAAGCTCGGGGTGACCGGCCGGGGCGAGGCCGTGGCGGTGGCCCGCGACCGCGGGCTGCTCGACTGAGCGCCCCGCGCCCCCGCGCCCCCTGATCCTGGAGCCGGGCCCGGGGAGGTTAGGTAGACCTTGCTATGCAGGCCGGTGGGGATTTACGTAACATTCGTGTTGTGAATATCCGGACCGCCTCGGTGTCGCCCGCTGTGGCGACCCCTGACGTGCCGCTGGTGCTCGAGTCGCGCACCCGCGACCGGGTGCTCCAGGCGATCAGCGAGCTCGGCCCGATCACCGCGGCGACCCTGGCCGACGACCTCGGCCTCACGGCACCGGCCGTGCGCCGCCACCTCGAGAACCTCGAGGAGGCCGGCCTGATCGCCGCGCGTGAGCCGGCCCCCGGCATCCGCGGTCGCGGCCGCCCGGCGCGTTCGTTCGTGCTCAGCGAGGCCGGCCACCACGCCCTCGAGTCCGACTACGACCACCTCGCCACCGAGGCGCTCCGCTTCCTCGCGCAGGAGGCCGGCGAGGCTGCCGTGCGCCGCTTCGCCGAGAGCCGGGTCGCCGAGGTCGAGACCCGGTATGCCGCGCAGCTCGCCGCTGCGGGCCCCGACACCGCGGCCCGCGTCGACGTCCTCGTCGCCGCCCTGACCCGCGACGGGTTCGCCGCCTCGGCCCGCCCGGTGGGGGAGCCCGGCTCCACGAGCCCGTTCACCGGCATACAGCTCTGCCAGGGGCACTGCCCCGTCCAGGACGCGGCCAGGGAATTTCCCGCGTTCTGTGACGCTGAGACTGATGCGTTCTCGCGGTTGCTGGGCGTGCACGTGCAGCGCCTTGCCACGCTCGCCCACGGCGACCACGTGTGCACCACGTTCATCCCCACCGGTAAGCCATCCACCACACCTGTGAACTCAACAGAAGGGTCGTCCACGCGATGAGCACCCACATCGAGGAGCTGAACCCGGGTCTGAAGGACCTGGGCCGCTACGAGTACGGCTGGGCCGACAGCGACACCGCTGGCGCGACCGCCAAGCGTGGCCTCAACGAGGACGTCGTCCGCGACATCTCCGGTCGCAAGAGCGAGCCGCAGTGGATGCTCGACCTGCGGCTGAAGTCCCTGCGCCTCTTCGGCAAGAAGCCGATGCCCAACTGGGGCAGCGACCTCACCGGCATCGACTTCCAGAACATCAAGTACTTCGTGAAGTCCACCGAGAAGCAGGCGACCAGCTGGGACGAGCTGCCTGAGGACATCAAGAACACCTACGACCGCCTGGGCATCCCCGAGGCCGAGAAGCAGCGCCTCGTCTCCGGTGTGGCGGCGCAGTACGAGTCGGAGGTCGTCTACCACCAGATCCGCGAGGACCTGGAGGAGAAGGGCGTCATCTTCGTCGACACCGACACCGGCCTGCGCGAGCACGAGGACCTGTTCCGCGAGTACTTCGCGTCGGTCATCCCCGCCGGTGACAACAAGTTCGCGGCCCTCAACACCGCGGTCTGGTCGGGTGGCTCGTTCATCTACGTGCCCCCGGGCGTCCACGTCGACATCCCGCTGCAGGCCTACTTCCGGATCAACACCGAGAACATGGGCCAGTTCGAGCGCACCCTGATCATCGCCGACGAGGGCTCGTACGTGCACTACGTCGAGGGCTGCACCGCGCCGATCTACAAGTCCGACTCGCTGCACTCCGCGGTCGTCGAGATCGTCGTGAAGAAGAACGCCCGCGTCCGCTACACGACCATCCAGAACTGGTCCAACAACGTCTACAACCTCGTCACCAAGCGGGCGACCGCCGCCGAGGGCGCGACGATGGAGTGGATCGACGGCAACATCGGGTCGAAGGTGACCATGAAGTACCCGGCCGTCTTCCTGCTCGGCGAGCATGCCAAGGGCGAGACGCTGTCGATCGCCTTCGCGGGCGAGGGCCAGCACCAGGATGCCGGCGCCAAGATGGTCCACGCGGCCCCGAACACCTCCAGCACCATCGTCTCCAAGTCGGTGGCCCGCGGCGGCGGACGCACGTCCTACCGCGGACTGGTGCAGATCCTCGAGGGTGCGCACGGCTCCCGGTCCAGCGTCGTGTGCGACGCGCTGCTCGTCGACACCATCAGCCGCTCCGACACCTACCCCTACGTCGACATCCGCGAGGACGACGTGACGATGGGGCACGAGGCGACCGTCTCCAAGGTGTCCGAGGACCAGATGTTCTACCTCATGTCCCGCGGGATGACCGAGGAGGAGGCCATGGCCATGATCGTGCGCGGGTTCGTCGAGCCCATCGCGCGCGAGCTGCCCATGGAGTACGCCCTCGAGCTGAACCGCCTGATCGAGCTTCAGATGGAAGGAGCAGTGGGTTGAGCCTGCTGGCCCAGAAGACCCCCACCGACGACTCCCACACCGACTCCGTCGCTGCGTTCGTCCCAGACCAGTCGCGAGCCGAGCGCAAGACCTCGTATGCCGTGGACGACTTCGCCGTGCCCGGTGGCCGTGAGGAGGAGTGGCGGTTCACCCCGGTCGACCGGCTCTCGTCGCTGTTCCAGGTCGCCCCGACCGACACCGCCAAGGTCTCGGTCGACGTGCAGGCCCCGGCCGGCGTGACGCTGTCGGAGGTCGACCCCCGGTCGTCCGGCGTGCTCGTACCCGCCGACCGTGCCTCCGTGGTCGCGTGGGCCGGCGAGGCCCGGGCGACGCGGGTGAGCATCCCCGCCGAGGCCGAGCTCACCGAGCCGGTGCGCATCACCATCACGGCCACCGACCTCGCGCGCGTGAACGGCCACCTGGTCGTCGACGCCGGGCACCACAGCAAGGCCACCGTCGTCCTGACGCACCGCGGCTCGGCCGAGTGCGGGGCGAACGTCGAGATCAAGGTCGGCGACGGCGCCGACCTCACCTTCGTGACCGTGCAGGAGTGGGACGACGACGCCCTCCACGTCAGCCAGAACGACGCCCTCATCGGTCGTGACGCCCACCTGCGCCACATCGCGGTGACGCTCGGCGGCGAGATCGTCCGGGTGTCCACGAACGCGCGCTACGCGGGCCCCGGCGGCTCGTTCGAGGGTCTCGGCGTCTACTTCGCCGACGCCGGGCAGCACCAGGAGCACCGTCTCTTCGTCGACCACGAGGCGCCCCACTGCCACTCGAACGTCGAGTACAAGGGCGCCCTCCAGGGCGACACGGCCCACACCGTCTGGGTCGGCGACGTCCTCATCCGCGCCAGCGCCGAGGGCACCGACACCTACGAGCTCAACCGCAACCTCGTCCTCACCGAGGGCGGTCGCGCCGACTCGATCCCGAACCTCGAGATCGAGACGGGCGAGATCGTCGGCGCCGGGCACGCGTCGGCCACCGGTCGCTTCGACGACGAGCAGCTGTTCTACCTGCAGGCCCGCGGCATCCCCGAGGACGTCGCCCGCCGCCTGGTCGTCCGTGGCTTCTTCGCGAGCATCGTCGCGCGGATCGGCGTGCCGGAGATCTCCGAGCACCTGATGGAGGTCATCGACGCCGAGCTCGGCGCGGTGCCCGGCATCGCCACCGAGGACGTCGCGTGAGCGCCGTCCCGGAGACCGTCACCGACGACGTCGACTTCGTGCGGGTCTGCCGAGTCGACGAGCTACCTGCTGTCGGCGCTGCGGCTGCCGACATCTTCGGGCACGTCGTGGCCATCGTGCGCACCCGTGAGGGCGACCTCTACGCGGTCGACGACACCTGCAGCCACGCCAACGTCTCGCTCTCCGAGGGTGAGCTCGAGGGGACCACGCTCGAGTGCTGGCTGCACGGCTCGCGGTTCGACGTCCGCACCGGCGAGCCGTCCGGGCCGCCTGCCACGGCCCCCATCGACGTCTACCCGGTCAAGGTCGAGAACGGCGACGTCTTCGTCGGCACGACGCCGATGAACGCCTGACGAACCGAAACCCCCAGCATTCCGACCAGCTGAATTCCCAACAGACATTGAGGAACGAGTAACCATGGCAACACTTGAGATTCGTGGCCTGACCGTCACCGTGGACGTGGAGGAGGGCACCAAGGAGATCCTGCGCGGCGTCGACCTGACCGTGAAGTCGGGCGAGACCCACGCGATCATGGGTCCGAACGGTTCGGGCAAGTCCACGCTGGCCTACTCGATCGCCGGGCACCCGAAGTACACCGTCACCGGCGGTACCGTGACCCTCGATGGCGAGGACGTGCTGGCCATGAAGGTCGACGAGCGGGCCCGCGCCGGACTGTTCCTCGCGATGCAGTACCCCGTCGAGGTCCCCGGCGTGACGGTGAGCAACTTCCTGCGCACCGCCAAGACCGCGATCGACGGCCAGGCGCCGAAGCTGCGCACCTGGGTCAAGGACATGAAGGGCTCGATGGACGCCCTGCGCATGGACCCCGCCTTCGCCGAGCGCAACGTCAACGAGGGCTTCTCCGGCGGCGAGAAGAAGCGCCACGAGATCCTCCAGATGGAGCTGCTCAAGCCCAAGATCGCGATCCTCGACGAGACCGACTCCGGCCTCGACGTCGATGCGCTGCGGATCGTGTCCGAGGGTGTCAACCGGGCCAAGGAGGGCACCGACGTCGGCGTCCTGCTCATCACGCACTACACGCGCATCCTGCGCTACATCAAGCCCGACTTCGTGCACGTCTTCGTCGACGGCAAGATCGTCGAGGAGGGTGGTCCCGAGCTGGGCGACCGCCTCGAGGCCGAGGGCTACGACCGCTACCTCGCCACCCAGGCCTGAGCGCCACGCCCAGCCACGCGGCACACCTGATGAGCGAAACGACCTTCAGCGACGAGGAGCTGGCCCAGATCCGGGCCGGGTTCCCGATCCTGTCGCGCACCGTGCGTGACGGGAAGCCGCTGGTCTACCTCGACTCCGGGGCCACGTCGCAGCGGTATGCCGGCGCGCTCGACGCCGAGCGCGCCTTCAGCGAGCAGGTCAACAGCGCCGTGCACCGCGGTGCCCACCAGCTCAGCGAGGAGGCCACCGACGCCTACGAGGGTGCCCGGGCGAAGGTGGCCAGGTTCGTCGGGGGAGTCGACGAGGAGGTGGTGTTCACCAAGAACGCCACCGAGTCGCTGAACCTCGTGGCCTACGCCTTCTCCAACTCGGTGGCCGGCCAGGCCAAGGACCCCCGCCTCGACCTGCACGAGGGCGACGAGATCCTCATCACCGAGATGGAGCACCACGCCAACCTCGTGCCGTGGCAGGAGCTGGCCCGCCGTACCGGGGCGACCCTGCGCTGGGTCGGGGTCACCGACGACGGCCGGCTCGACCTCGAGGGCGTCAACGGACCCGCGCTCGACGAGCTGCTGACCGAGCGCACGAAGGTCTTCGCGTTCACCCACGTCTCCAACGTGCTCGGCACCATCAACCCCGTGCGCGAGCTCACCGCAGCCGCCCGGGCTGTCGGGGCGCTCACGGTCCTCGACGCCTGCCAGTCGGCGCCACACCTGCGGCTCGACGTGGCCGACCTCGGGGTCGACTTCGCCGCCTTCTCGGGTCACAAGATGTTCGGTCCCACCGGGGTCGGTGCACTCTGGGGTCGCAGTGAGCTGCTGCACGCCATGCCGCCGTTCATCACCGGTGGCTCGATGATCGAGACGGTCCGCATGGAGGCGACCACCTACGCCCCGCCGCCCCAGCGCTTCGAGGCCGGCTCGCCCAACTCGGCGCAGGCCGTGGGTCTGGGTGCCGCCATCGACTACCTCGACGAGCTCGGCCTCGAGCGCATCGCCGCCCACGAGCACGCCCTGACCGAGCGCCTGCTGGGCGGGCTGGCGGAGCGGTCGTGGGTGCGCGTCGTCGGACCGGCCGAGGCGGTCGACCGCGTGGGCGCCGTGGCCTTCGACGTGCAGGGCGTGCACGCCCACGACGTCGGGCAGGTGCTCGACGACGAGGGCGTCGCCGTCCGGGTGGGTCACCACTGCGCGTGGCCGCTGCACCGCCGGATGGGCGTCACTGCGACGACCAGGGCCACGCTGGCTGCCTACAACACGTCCGCCGAGGTCGACACCATGCTCGGCGCGCTCGACCGCGTGCCGCAGATCTTCGGGGTGGCGAGCTGATGGACCTCTACCAGGAGCTCATCCTCGAGCACTCGAAGCGACCGCACCACGCCGGTCTCCGCGAGCCCTTCGGCGCCCAGGTGCACCACGTCAACCCCACCTGCGGCGACGAGGTCACCCTGCGGGTGCAGGTCGAGGGCCGCGGCCCCGACGCCGTGGTCCGCGACATCTCCTACGACGCCCTGGGCTGCTCCATCTCGACGGCCTCCACCAGCGTGCTGGCCGAGGAGGTCATCGGGCACACCGTGGCCGAGGCGATGACGACCCACGAGGCGATGCGCGCCATGCTCACCTCCAAGGGTGCGGACCCCGGTGACGAGGAAGTCATCGGTGACGGGGTGGCCTTCGCCGGCGTGAGCAGGTACCCAGCGCGAGTCAAGTGTGCTCTGCTGGGATGGATGGCCTTCACCGACGCGTTGCACCAAGCAGGCCACGACACCACCAGAAGCACCACGACCAGCAAGGACGAGTCATGAGCGACACCACCACTGCCACCCCCAACGTCGCTGACGTCGAAGAGGCCATGCGCGACGTCGTCGACCCCGAACTCGGCATCAACGTGGTCGATCTCGGCCTCGTCTACGGCATCACCGTCGACGCCCAGAAGCACGCGGTCCTCGACATGACCCTCACCTCGGCAGCCTGCCCGCTGACCGACGTGATCGAGGACCAGACGGCGCAGGCCCTCGAGGGCCTGGTCGCCTCCTACCGCGTCAACTGGGTGTGGATGCCGCCGTGGGGACCCGACAAGATCACCGACGACGGCCGCGAGCAGCTGCGCGCCCTCGGCTTCAACCTCTGAGCCATCCACCTCACCGACCGGGCCGCCCGGTGACCACCCGCGTGGTGGAGGTCGCGCCCGAGCGCCTCGAGGGCTGGCTCGAGCGGTTCGCGGCCAACAACGCTGATCGCGAGTCGCCGCAACGCGTCACGGCGCGCGACGAGTTCGTGCACGACCCTCTGGGCGTGCTCCTGATCCGTCGCGGTGGGTATGCCGTCGGGCTGGCCCGGGGTCCCTCGTTCAGCGACTCGAAGGTGGGCAGACGGCACGTCCAGTCGCGCACGGCGGCGGGTGGCTGGTCGCAGCAACGCTTCGCGCGACGCCGCGGCAACCAGGCCGACGAGCTGGTCCGCGCGGTGGCCGAGCACACCCTGCGGATCCTGCCGCGCGGCATACCGCGGGGTCTGGTCGTGGGGGGCGACAAGGCGCTCGTGCGCGCGGTCCTCGACGACCCGCGGCTGGCGCACCTCGACGAGCTCCCACGGCGCGAGCTCTACGACCTGCCTGACCCGAGGCGTGCCGTCCTCGAGGAGGCCCTCAAGCGTGGGCGTTCGGTTCGGGTCAGCATCGAGGACTGACATCGAGGTGTCGGGCGGACGGGGCCGCCCGTACGTGGACTACTCGACGGTGTCAGGGCTCAGCGTGTCGCACTGGTTGAGGTCGCCCGTCTTGTAGCCGGTGGTGAACCACTTCTGGCGCGCGGCCGCCGAGCCGTGGGTCCACGACTCCGGGCTGACCCGGCCCTGGGTCTTCTCCTGGATGCGGTCGTCTCCGACCGAGGAGGCGGCCGACAAGGCGTCCTTGATGTCCTGGTCCGTCAACGGCTTCAGGAAGGCGACCTCGCCGCCGTTGGTGCTCTGGCCCTTGGTCTCGGTGGCGTGGTTGGCCCAGACGCCGCCGAGGCAGTCGGCCATCAGCTCGATGCGGACGCCGCCGCTCTGCTCGCCCTTGGGGTCCTTCTGTGCCTCGTCCAGCAGGCCGAGGATGTCCTGGACGTGGTGGCCGTACTCGTGGGCCACGACGTACTCCTGGGCCAGCGGGCCACCGCTCGAGCCGAACTGGTCGGTGAGGATCTTGAAGAAGCTGGCGTCGATGTAGACCTGCTTGTCGAGCGGGCAGTAGAACGGGCCGACCTGGTTGCTCGCGGTGCCGCACGCCGACTGCGTCGAGCCGTTGTAGAGGATCGTCTTCGCAGGGGTGTACTCGCGCTTGTACTTCGGCAGCTCCTGCGACCAGAACGTGTTCACCGCCAGGACGGTGGCCTTGACGCGGCAGGCGTCGCTCTTGTTGGCGTCCGCCCCGGTCTTGCAGTTGGCGAGCTCGGAGTCCTGCTCGGTGCCGCCGGGCTGGACCTGGCCCTGGTCGCTGCTGCCACCACCGGGGTTCGTGGGGAGGTCGCTCGGGTTGATGCCGAAGATGAGCGCGATGATCAGGAGGATGATCCCGCCGACGCCTCCGCCGACCACCATGCCGCCGGGGCCGCCACCGCTGCCGCCGGACCCGACCTGGGAGCCGCCGATGTTGACGTCGTCGTTGAAGCTCATCTGGCCTCCGCGTTCGTGGGTGCGTCGCTGCCTGGTGCAGCTGTCCCGGGTGGGCAACCGTGCAAGTTAGACTAGTGATCTCAGCCCCTGAGCGGCGCATCCGCAAATCGTCGGAGCGCCCCCACCCCCGCCTGTGATGTCTGGAGTTCCGTCGTGATTGCCGCCAGTGGGATCGAGCTGCGCGCTGGGTCCAGGCTCCTGCTCGACGGTGCGACGTTCCGCATCGCTGCCGGAGACCGGGTCGGGCTGGTGGGCCGCAACGGCGCCGGCAAGACCACGCTCACGAAGGTGCTCGCCGGTCAGGGTCAGCCTGCGGCGGGCTCGGTGACCTCGACCGGTGAGGTGGGTTACCTGCCCCAGGACCCGCGCACCGGTGACCTGCACGTGCTGGCCCGCGACCGCATCCTGTCCGCCCGCGGCCTCGACCGGATCATCGCGCAGATGCGCGAGGCCGAGGCGGCGATGGCCAGTGCCGACGACGACACCCGCGACAAGGCGATGCGCCGCTACTCCCGTCTGGAGGGCGAGTTCACCGCCCAGGGCGGGTATGCCGCGGAGTCCGAGGCCGCGACGATCGCCAGCGCGCTCTCCCTGGAGGAGCGGGTGCTCGGGCAGCCGCTGGCGACGCTCTCCGGTGGTCAGCGCCGCCGCGTCGAGCTGTCCCGGATCCTCTTCTCCGGCGCCGCGACGCTGTTGCTCGACGAGCCCACCAACCACCTCGACGCCGACTCGATCGGCTGGCTGCGCGACTACCTCAAGGGGTACCAGGGTGGGTTGGTGGTGATCAGCCACGACGTCGAACTGCTCGACGCCGTCGTCAACCGGGTGTTCCACCTCGATGCCAACCGCGCCGAGCTCGACCTCTACAACGTCGGCTGGAAGCCCTACCTCCAGCAGCGCGAGACCGACGAGCGGGCCCGCAAGCGGGAGTACGCCAACGCGACCAAGAAGGCCGCCGCCCTGATGGAGCAGGCCGAGAAGATGCGGGCCAAGGCCACCAAGGCCGTCGCCGCCCAGAACATGATCAAGCGCGCCGAGCGGATGCTCGCCGGCGTCGAGGGGGAGCGGACCAGCGACAAGGTGGCCAAGCTGCGGTTCCCCGACCCCGCTCCCTGTGGAAGGACGCCACTGCGCGCCTCGGGACTCTCGCGCTCCTACGGCAGCCAGGAGGTCTTCACCGACGTGGACCTGGCCATCGACCGTGGGTCGCGGGTCGTGGTGCTGGGCCTCAACGGCGCCGGCAAGACCACGCTGCTGCGCATGCTCGCCGGGGCCGACCAGCCCGACACGGGACAGGTGGAGCCCGGCCACGGCCTCAAGCTCGGCTACTACGCCCAGGAGCACGAGAACCTCGACGTCTCCCGCACCGTGCTGGCCAACATGAAGTCGGCCGCGCCCGACTCGTTCGGTGAGACCGAGGTCCGCAAGGTGCTGGGGTCGTTCCTGTTCAGCGGCGACGACGTCGACAAGCCGGCCAGCGTGCTCTCCGGTGGCGAGAAGACCCGTTTGTCGCTGGCCATGCTGGTGGTCTCCAGCGCCAACGTGCTCCTGCTGGACGAGCCCACCAACAACCTCGACCCGGCGTCGCGCGAGGAGATCCTCGGCGCGCTGCGCACCTACAAGGGAGCAGTCGTGCTCGTCACGCACGACGAGGGCGCGGTCGAGGCGCTGGAGCCCGAGCGGATCCTGCTGCTGCCCGACGGCGTCGAGGACCACTGGGGCCAGGACTACCTCGACCTCATCTCGCTGGCCTGAGGCTCCCGAACCGGCCGCGCGGCATACCCACTGACTTGGTGGGGATTCCGGTCGGATAATGGACGGTTATGCAATGCATAAGCGAACGGGCAGAATGGTGGGGTGACGCAGACCCCCACCCGTCCCCAGCGGCAGGCCGGCAAGGCCACCGGCGCCTGGGCCGACGGCGACCGCACGCCACTGAACGCCAACGAGGAGTTCAAGCAGGCCGATGACGGCCTCAACGTGCGAGCCCGCATCGAGGAGGTCTACTCCAAGGAGGGCTTCGCCAGCATCCCCGGCGAGGACCTGCGGGGTCGCATGCGGTGGTGGGGCCTCTACACCCAGCGCAAGCCCGGTATCGACGGCGGGAAGACCGCGACCCTCGACCCGAGCGAGCTCGACGCGGAGTACTTCATGCTGCGCGTCCGCAGCGACGGCGGGGCGCTCGACGCCGACCAGCTGCGCACGGTCGCCGAGATCAGCCGGGAGTTCGCCCGCGACACCGCCGACGTGACCGACCGCCAGAACATCCAGCTGCACTGGATCCGCGTGGAGGACGTGCCCGAGATCTGGCAGCGCCTGGAGGGGGTTGGCCTGACCACCGCCGAGGCATGCGGCGACACCCCGCGGGTCATCCTCGGGTCGCCGGTCGCGGGCATCGCGGCCGACGAGGTGCTCGACGGCACGCCCGCCGTGCGTCAGATCCTGGACCGCTACATCGGCAGCCCGGAGTTCTCCAACCTGCCCCGCAAGTTCAAGACCGCGATCTCGGGCAGCCCCAGCCTCGACGTCGCCCACGAGGTCAACGACATCTCCTTCGTCGGGGTCGAGCACCCCGAGCACGGTCCCGGGTTCGACGTCTGGGTCGGCGGCGGCCTCTCCACCAACCCGATGTTCGCCCAGCGCCTGGGCGTCTGGGTCCCGCTCGAGGATGTCCCCGACGTCTGGAAGGGCGTCGTCTCGATCTTCCGCGACTACGGCTACCGCCGGCTGCGCAACCGCGCCCGGCTGAAGTTCCTCATGGCCGACTGGGGTGCCGAGAAGTTCCGCGACGTCCTCCAGACCGAGTACCTCAAGCGCGTGCTCGTCGACGGCCCGCCGCCGCCGGCGCCCAGCGCACACCGCCGCGACCACGTCGGCGTGCACCCCCAGCAGGATGGCAACTTCTGGGTCGGCGTCGCCCCCGTCGCCGGCCGCGTCAGCGGCACCACCCTGTATGCCGTCGCCGAGCTGGCGGCGAAACACGGCTCGGGTCGCGTGCGGCTCACCGCCCACCAGAAGCTGCTCGTGCTCGACGTGCCGCAGAAGGAGGTCGCCGCGCTGACCGCGTCGCTGGACGAGCTCGGCCTCCCCGCAGCCCCGAGCGAGTGGCGCCGCGGCCTGATGGCGTGCACCGGCATCGAGTTCTGCAAGCTGGCCCTGGTCGAGACGAAGGCTCGGGCCCACACCGTCATCGCCGAGATGGAGCGCCGCCTGCCCGACTGGGACGTGCCGTTCTCCATCCACCTCAACGGATGCCCCAACTCGTGCGCCCGCACCCAGGTCGCCGACGTGGGCCTCAAGGGCATGGTGCAGACCGACGACGACGGCAACCTGGTCGAGATCTTCCAGGTGCACCTCGGGGGTGGGCTGGGCACCGAGCCACAGCTCGCCCGCAAGACCCGCGCGCTGAAGGTCCGGGCCGAGGACCTGCCTGACTACGTGGAGCGCCTCGCCGGTCGCTTCGTCGCCCAGCGTGAGGGTGACGAGTCGTTCGCGCACTGGGCCCACCGCGCCGAAGAGGACGACCTGCGATGAGCGACAGTCCCCGCGCCAGCATCATCTACTACTGCCCGTTCTGCGCCGAGGAGGACCTGCGTCCTGTCGAGGAGCCTCGCGGCGCATGGCGCTGCAACGCGTGCGCCCGGGTCTTCACCGTGCAGATGGCCAGCCTCGACACCACCCGCATCCCGGGTCGTCTGCGTGAGGAAGCCGAGCTCCGGGGAGGGGTGCAGCCATGAGCACGACGAACAGCGACCCGACCCTTGAGGTCGCCACCGAGCCGCGAGTAGCCGAGCCGCGCGCCGCCGAGGAGCTCAAGGCCCTGGCGCAGGCGGGCGAGGAGCACTTCGGCGCGCTGGAGGCGCAGGGCGACGCCGCGGCATACGAGCAGCGCGTGGAGCTGGCGCGAGCGGCGCTGCGCTGGGCCCGGGAGACCTTCGGTGAGCACCTCACGGTGGCGTCGTCGATGGGTGACGAGGTGCTCGTGCACCTCGTCGGGACGACCATCCCGGGGGCCGACGTGTTCTTCCTCGACACCGGCTACCACTTCGTCGAGACGCTGGGCACCCGCGACGCCTACGAGGCCATGCTGCCGCTGAAGATCCGCACCATCCTGCCGTTGCTGACCGTTGCGCAGCAGGACGCCGAGTACGGCGCCAAGCTGCATGACCGCGACCCGAACGCCTGCTGCGCCATGCGCAAGGTGGAACCGCTCAACCGCGCCCTGTCGACCCACGAGGCGTGGGTCACCGGCATGCGCCGGGTGGATGCGCCGACCCGCACCGACATCGGCATCGTCGGGTGGGACGACAAGCGGGGGATGGTCAAGCTGAACCCGATCGCGGGCTGGACCGACGACGACGTGGATCGCTACGTGGCGGAGCACGGCGTCTTCCTCAACCCGTTGCGCCAGGAGGGCTACGCCTCGATCGGCTGCGCCCCCTGCACCCGACCCGTCGCGGAGGGCGAGGACGCCAGGGCCGGTCGCTGGGCCGGCCAGGACAAGACCGAATGCGGGCTGCACACATGACGACGACTGCTGCGCGGGCGCTGCCCGACCACTTCACCCTCGACCACCTCGACCACCTCGAGTCCGAGGCCATCCACATCTTCCGTGAGGTGGCGGGGGAGTTCGAGCGACCGGTCATCCTGTTCTCGGGTGGCAAGGACTCGGTCGTCATGGTCCACCTGGCCCTCAAGGCCTTCGCGCCGGCCCAGCTGCCGTTCGCCCTCCTCCACGTCGACACCGGGCACAACTTCCCCGAGGTCCTCGACTACCGCGATGCCACCGTCGAGCGGCTCGGGGTGCGGCTCGTCGTCGCCCACGTGCAGGACTACATCGACGACGGTCGGCTCCGTGAGCGACCGGACGGCACCCGCAACCCCCTGCAGACCGTCCCGCTGCTCGACGCCATCGAGGCCGGGAAGTTCGACGCCGTGTTCGGCGGAGGTCGACGCGACGAGGAGAAGGCTCGCGCCAAGGAGCGCGTGTTCAGCTTGCGTGACTCGTTCGGCGCCTGGGACCCGCGGCGGCAGCGGCCGGAGCTCTGGGACCTCTACAACGGCAAGCACGCGCCCGGAGAGCACGTCCGGGTCTTCCCGCTGTCCAACTGGACCGAGCTCGACGTCTGGCGCTACATCGAGCGGGAGGGGATCGCCCTCCCCGACCTCTACTACGCCCACGAGCGCGAGGTGTTCGCGCGCGATGGCATGTGGCTCGCGGCCGGTGACTGGGGTGGCCCCAAGGACTCCGAGCAGGTGGAGCGCCGGCTGGTCCGCTACCGCACCGTCGGCGACATGAGCTGCACCGGTGCGGTCGACTCCGAGGCGACCGACGTGGCCGGGGTCATCCTCGAGCTCGCGGCGTCCCGCCTCACCGAGCGTGGCGCAACCCGCGCGGACGACCGGATGTCGGAGGCCGCCATGGAGGACCGGAAGAAGCAGGGGTACTTCTGATGACTGCGACCCGTGAGGCGGATGCTGCCGTGACCCTCGCCACCGCTGACGACCAGGCGCCCGCCCACCGCCACGACCTGCTCAGGCTCGCGACGGCCGGCTCGGTCGACGACGGAAAGTCCACCCTCGTGGGTCGACTGCTCTACGACACCAAGTCGGTCCTCGCCGACCAGCTCGACGCCGTCGAACGGGTCAGCCGCGAGCGGGGGCTGGACGCTGCCGACCTCGCCCTGCTGACCGACGGCCTGCGCGCCGAGCGCGAGCAGGGCATCACCATCGACGTCGCCTACCGCTACTTCTCGACGGCGACCAGGTCCTACGTGCTGGCCGACACCCCGGGACACGTGCAGTACACCCGCAACATGGTCACGGGTGCGTCCACGGCCGAGCTGGCCCTGATCCTCATCGACGCCCGCCACGGTGTCGTGGAGCAGACCCGACGCCACCTCGCGGTCACCGGGCTGCTCGGCGTGCGCCACGTCGCGGTGGCCGTCAACAAGATGGACCTCGTGGAGTGGTCGCAGGAGAGGTTCGACGCCATCGTGGCCGAGTTCCTCCGCCACGCAACGCGATTCGGCATCGAGGACGTCGTGGCCGTGCCCGTCTCAGCCCTCTTCGGCGACAACGTGGTCGACCGCAGCGACCGGGCCGGCTGGTACACCGGCCCCACGCTGCTCGAGCACCTGGAGGCCGTGCCGGTCGGCACCGACCCGTCCGCCCAGCCGCTCCGCATGCCGGTGCAGTACGTCATCCGTCCGCAGAGTGCGGAGCACCGCGACTACCGCGGGTATGCCGGGCGGCTGGCGTCCGGGGTCGTGCGCCCCGGCGACGAGGTGACCGTCCTGCCCGGCGGCGGCCGCACCACGGTCGCGGGCATCGACCGGGCCCGGGCCGACGGTTCGCTCGAGTCGCTCGACGTGGCGTTCGCGCCACAGTCGGTGGTGCTCCGGCTGGCCGACGACCTCGACGTGTCGCGGGGAGACCTGCTGGCCTCGGCCGACGAGCCGAGCCTCACGACCCGCAGCCTGTCCGGCACCGTGGCGGTGCTGTCCGAGCGTCCGCTGCGACAGCGCGACCGGGTGCTGCTCAGGGTCGGCACCCGCACCGTGCGAGCCCTCGTCGACGATGTCGTGGACCAGCTCGACATCGCGACCATGGAGCAGCGGACGGCACCAGATGGCTTGGCACTCAACGCGATCGGACGGGTCCGACTGCGGCTGGCAGACGACGTCGCCATCGACGACTACCGCGCACTGCGCCGCACCGGTGCCTTCCTGCTGATCGACGACGCCGACGGTTCGACTCTGGCCGCGGGCATGGCCGACGCGCCGGACCGCAGCATCGGTGAGGGCATCTGATGGGTTCGCCGTCGTACCCCCTCACCCTCGACCTCACAGGTCGCCGGGTCGTCGTGGTCGGCGGGGGGCCGGTCGCGGCCCGCAGGGCTGCCGGGCTCGTGCAGGCTGGTGCGGTCGTCGACGTCATCGCCCCCTTCGTCTGCGAGGACCTTGCGGCCCTTGCCTCAGACGGCAGGGTCGCGTGGGTGGCCCGCGACTACCTCCCCGGTGACCTGACCCTGAGGGACCGGGCGTTCGAGCCCGCCTGGCTGGTGCACACCGCGACCGGAGACCCTCGGGTCGACGCCCAGGTCTCCGGTGAGGCGCTTGACGCACGCATCTGGTGCGTCCGGGCCGACGACGCCGCGGCCTCCAGTGCGTGGACCCCAGCAGTCGCGCGGGGAGCCACCGGCACCGCCAGCGAAGGACTCACCGTCGCGGTGAGCGCCGGTGCCGACCCCCGACGCGCCGTTGCCGTCCGCGATGCCGTCCTGGCCGCTCTCGACAGCGGAAGCCTCCCCGTGCGCCGGGTCAGGTCCCTGCCACCCACCGACGGCGGCGCCGCGGGCGCGACCGTGGGCCGGGTCGCCCTCGTCGGCGGCGGTCCGGGCGCCGACGACCTCATCACCGTGCGCGGCCGGGCCCTCCTGGCCGCGGCCGACGTCGTCGTCACCGACCGGCTCGGTCCGCGTGGACTGCTGGCCACCCTGGGCTCCGACGTCGAGGTCGTCGACGTCGGCAAGACACCGGGCCACCACCCGGTCAGCCAGGAGCGCATCAACGAGCTCCTGGTCCACCACGCCCGGCTGGGGAAGCGGGTGGTGCGGCTCAAGGGCGGCGACCCCTTCGTGCTCGGGCGGGGTGGCGAGGAGGCCCTGCACTGCCTCGCCGAGGGGGTGCCCGTCGAAGTCGTCCCCGGGGTGACCTCGGCCGTCTCCGTGCCTGCGGCAGCCGGCATTCCCGTCACCCACCGGGGGGTCGCGGCCTCGTTCGTCGTCGCGTCGGCCCACGAGGGCGCCGACCACGTTCTGGCTGCGGCCGCCGATGCCGCGCCCGACGCGACGCTCGTCCTCCTGATGGGCGTCACCCGGCTCGCCGAGACCGCAGCGGCGCTCATCGCGGCCGGGCGACCGTCCGACACGCCGGTCGCCCTCGTCGAGCGTGGCTGGACTCCTGAGCAGCGCACGACCACCACCACCCTCGCCACCGCTGCGGTCGACGCGGTCGCCGCCGGCGTCCGCGCCCCAGCGGTAGTGGTGATCGGTCAGGTTGTCGCCCTGCGAGAGCGCCTCGGCGACCTCGCGGGGGAGTAGCGTCACGGCGTGACCACCGACACCGACATCGTCCTGCTGGCGCACGGGTCGCCGGACCCGCGGCACGCCCAGGGCGTCGAGACCCTCGCCACCCACGTGCGCGAGCTGGCTCCGCACCGCACGGTGCACACGGCATACCTCGACCACCACGGGCCCAACGCGACCGAGGCGGGCGCCGACCTCGGGGAACGCGTCGTCGTCGTTCCCGTGCTCGTCACGCCCGCCTACCACGCCAAGGTCGACGTGCCCGCGGCCGTGGGCGAGCTCGCGGCTGCGTCGGGTTCGTCGGTGACGCTCGCCGCCCCGCTGGGCCCGCACGAGCTGCTGCTCGAGGCCGTGGAGGAGCTGCTCGCGGCAGAAGGAATCACACCGGACCCCACCACCGCCGTGCTGCTGTATGCCGCGGGGTCGAGCGACAGCGAAGCCGTCGCCACCGTGGGCCACACCATCGCCGAGCACCCGCGTGAGGGGTGGGGCCCGTGGGGTGTCGCGGCCCTGGATGGCGGGTCGACCCTCGAGCAGGTCCTGCGACGCCTGCCCGACGAGGTCGAGCGCACCGTGGCCGTGTCGTTCATGGTGGCCGAGGGGATCTTGCGCGACCGGATGGCGCAGCAGTGCGGCCGGGCCGGCGTGTCCATGGTCCCGGGTGCCCTGGCCCACACGTCGGCCGCGGCACAGCTCGTGCTCGAACGGGCGGATAGCCTGCCTGCGTGACTGACGCAGCCCAGCCCCACCCGCACCTGTCCGTCGCCCGCGACGGGGCCGTCCTCACGGTGAGCCTGGACCACCCGCAGCGGCGAAACGCGCAGACCCCCAGCCTGTGGCTGGCGCTGGCTGACCTCGCCGCCGGCCTCGACCCGGACGTGAGGGTCGTCGTGCTCCGGGGGGAGGGTCCGTCGTTCTCCGCCGGTCTCGACCGGGCGATGCTGGCCCCCGGAGGGGTGCCCGGGGAGACCGACATGATCGCGATGGCGGCCGAGAGCGCAGAGGCCGCCGCCGACACCATCGAGGCCTTCCAGCGTGGCTTCTCCGCCTGGGCCGAGGTGCCCGCCGTCGTCGTGGCCGCGGTGCAGGGCCACGCGATCGGCGCGGGCTTCCAGCTCGCCCTGGCGGCCGACCTGCGCGTCGTGGCCGACGACGTGCAGTTCGCCATGCGCGAGACCTCGCTGGGGCTGGTGCCCGACCTGGGCGGTACCGGTCCGCTCGTCGCCCTCGTCGGCGTGGCCCGTGCCCTCGAGATCTGCGCCACCGGCAGGTTCGTGGGAGCCGCCGAGGCCGTGGCCATGGGCCTGGCCAACCTGGCCGTCCCCGCGGGCGCGCTCGAGGAGACCACCGCAGACCTCGTGGCCGCCCTCCTCGCGGCCCCGGAGGCGGCCCTGCGCGAGGTCAAGCCCCTCCTGCGCAGCGCGGTGGGTGCGGAGCGCGAGGGCCAGCTGCGGCGCGAGCGCGAGGCGCAGGGTCGGCTGCTGCACGGCATCGCGCGGTCGTTGGCCGGTTGAGCAGCGGTTCCGCGCTGGGCGCAATGTCAGTGGCCGCGCCCATCATGGGGAATGCGTCGTCGCCCGGACGGCGTTCCACGGCCGTGAGCAGAGGAGACGCCCGATGAGCCATTCAGGCTGGATGGCCATGCGGTCGCTGACGCGTGACGACTCGGTCAAGGACCGCAAGCTCGCGCCCGGCACCGCTCGCCGGGTCGCGTCCTACGCCCGGCCGTTCCGTCGCGAGATCGGGCTGTTCCTCGTCCTGGTCGTCATCGACTCGGCGCTGGTCGTGGCCACGCCGCTGCTGCTCAAGGAGCTGATCGACAAGGGCATCACGCCGCGCGACCGTGGCGTCGTCATCGAGCTCGCCCTCGTGGTGGCAGCCCTGGCCGTCGTCAGCGGGCTGCTGAGCCTCGTCGAGCGCTGGTTCTCGAGCCGCATCGGTGAGGGCCTGATCTATGCCCTGCGCACCGAGGTGTTCTCCCACGTGCTGCGACAGCCGATCGCCTTCTTCACCCGCGCCCAGACCGGCGCCTTGGTGAGCCGGCTCAACAGCGACGTCATCGGCGCCCAGCAGGCGTTCACGTCGGTGCTGTCCAGCGTCGTGAGCAACGTCGTCTCGCTGGTGCTGATCATCGCCACCATGGCGACCCTCTCGTGGCAGCTGACCCTCGCGTCCCTGGCCCTGGTGCCCTTCTTCCTGCTCCCGGCCCGGCTCATGGGCCGACGGCTGGCGGGGCTGACCCACGCCCAGATGGGCCTCAACGCCGATCTCGGCTCCCGGATGACGGAGCGGTTCAACGTGGCCGGCGCGCTGCTCGTCAAGCTCTTCGGCGAGCCCCGGCGCGAGGACCGTGAGTATGCCGCGCAGGCCGCAGGGGTCCGCGACATGGGCGTCCGGATCGCGCTCAACCGCAGCATCTTCTTCGTCGCCCTCACCCTCGTGGCGTCGTTGGCGACCGCGATGGTCTACGGCTTCGGCGGGCTGATGGCCGTCAGTGGTTCGCTCACCGTCGGCACGCTGCTCGCCCTCACCGCCCTGCTGGCGCGGCTCTACGGACCACTCACCTCGCTGTCCAACGTGCGGGTCGACGTCATGACCGCGCTCGTGTCGTTCGAGCGGGTGTTCGAGGTGCTCGACCTCCAGCCCCTGGTCACCGAGCGCGCCGACGCCCGACCGATCCCGGCGGGCCCGGTCCGGGTCGAGCTGTCGGGCGTGGCCTTCCGCTACCCCTCGGCCGACGAGGTGTCGCTGGCGTCGCTCGAGAGCGTCGCGACCGGCGACCGCAAGGGTGGGGGAGTCGTGCTCAGGGATGTCGGGTTCGTGGCCGAGCCGGGCCAGCTGGTGGCCCTGGTCGGACCCAGCGGGGCCGGCAAGACCACCATCACCTCCCTCCTGGCCCGCCTCTACGACCCCTCGACCGGGTCGGTCCGCATCAACGGCGTCGACCTGCGGGAGGCCACCCTGGAGTCCGTGACCCGCACCGTCGGGATGGTGACCCAGGAGGCGCACCTGTTCCACGACACCATCCGCGCCAACCTCAGGTATGCCGCTCCGGACGCCACCGACGACCAGCTGGTCGAGGCGCTCAAGGCCGCCCAGGTGTGGTCGCTGGTGGGGTCGCTGCCCGAGGGCCTCGACACCGTCGTGGGTGACCGCGGGCACCGCCTGTCCGGGGGAGAGAAGCAGCGGCTGGCCCTGGCCCGACTGCTGCTCAAGGGGCCCGGCCTGCTCGTCCTCGACGAGGCCACCGCCCACCTCGACAGCGAGTCCGAGGCTGCCGTGCAGCGTGCGCTCGACACGGCGCTCGACGGGCGGACGGCGATCGTCATCGCCCACCGGCTCTCGACCGTTCGCGGCGCCGACCAGATCCTCGTGGTGGATAACGGTCGGATCGTCGAGCGGGGCACGCACCGTGAGCTGATCGAGCGGGGCGGGCTCTACAACGACCTCTACACCACGCAGTTCGCCGACCAGGAGAACCGCAGCAGCGACGTCCCCGCCTGAGGACTGCCCGGCTCAGCCGTCCTCTTCGTCCCAGATGCGGACCTTCTTGCGCGGGACCGGAGTCCCTTCAGCCGGCTCCTCGAGTCCCTCGAGGTACTCACGCCGGGCCCCGAACCACACCAGGACGAAGCCCGCGACCATGCCCAGCCACCACTGGAACGCGTACGCCTGGTGGGGGCCGAGGTCGGTGTCCGGGGCCTCGAGGGCCGTCGGCCGGGCGGGGGCCGTCCCGTCCGGAAGTCGTTCGACCTCGAGGATGACGTAGGCGCCGAGCAGCGGCCTGCCGACCTGGCTGCTGGCCTCCGCCAGGTTGATGCTGGCGAGCTGGCCGCGCGGAAGGGTCTTGCCCAGCGACGGCTCGGAGCGACGCAGCCATCCGGTCACCCTCACGTCCCCGGTCGGTGCCGGCACGACGTCGGGGAGCGTCTCGGCCGTCTGGGCGTTCTGCACCCACCCGCGGTCGACGAGCACGGTGCCGCCGGAGGCGTCCTCGAACGGCACCAGCACCTCGTATCCGTAGGTGCCGTTGAACGGACGGTTCCGGACGAGGAGGGTGGCGTCCGCGGCATACCGGCCCTGCATGGTGACGCGGGTCCACTCGAGCGACAGCGGCAGGGGAGCGGAGCTGAGCACGTCGGCCACCGGCTGGGGCTTCGCGTCGTAGTGGCTGTGGATCCGGTCGGCCCGCGCCGCCTTGGCTTCGTAGCGGTGCCACTGCCACTGCCCGAGGAAGAACGCGGCCACGGCGAAGGCCAGGGCGACCCCAAGGGCACCCAGCCACCGACGCGATGTGAGCACCCTGACCACTGCTTCACGGTACCCGGCTTAGGCTAGGGGTCATGACCGGCCTTCCCTTCCCCAGCGTGCGCGCTGACGCGCGTGCTCCAGCAGGGACCGTCGGTCTGCCCGACCAGCTCGGCCGGGTGGCGCGCGACCTGCGCGTCTCGGTGACCGACCGGTGCAACCTGCGGTGCCGTTACTGCATGCCCGCCGAAGGTCTGCCGTGGCTGGCCAAGCCGGAGATGCTCACCGACGACGAGCTCGTCCGTGTCATCGGGGTGTTCGTCGGGCTGGGGGTCCAGCAGATCCGGCTGACGGGAGGGGAGCCCCTGCTGCGCAGGTCGCTGGTCGACGTCGTGCGACGGGTCGCGGCCCTCGAGCCACGGCCCCGGATCGCCATGACCACCAACGGCATCGGACTCGATCGGCTGGCCCAGCCGCTGGCCGACGCCGGACTCGACCGCGTCAACGTCAGCCTCGACACGATCGACCCGAAGGAGTTCGCCGACCTGACCCGGCGCGACCGGCTCCACGACGTCGAGCTGGGGCTCAAGGCTGCTGCCGCGGCCGGGCTCACCCCCGTCAAGGTCAACGCCGTGGCGATGCGCGGCATCAACGACCACTCGGTGGCCGACCTGCTGCAGTGGTGCCTCGACCGTGGCTACGAGCTGCGGTTCATCGAGCAGATGCCGCTCGACGCCCAGCATGGCTGGGACGCCTCGACGATGATCAGCGCCGACGAGATCCGGGAGCGCCTCAGCGAGCGGTTCGAGCTCACGCCCCTCCCTGCCGCCGACCGGGGCAGCGCCCCTGCCGAGCGGTTCCTCGTCAACGGTGGACCCGTCACGGTGGGCATCATCGCCAGCGTGAGTGCACCGTTCTGCGCGGCGTGTGACCGCACCCGCCTCACCGCCGACGGGCAGGTGCGCAACTGCCTGTTCTCGCAGAAGGAGACCGACCTGCTCACCCCCCTGCGTGAGGGAGCCAGCGACGAGGAGCTCGGCGCGCTCATCCAGGGCGAGATGTGGCGCAAGCTCCCCGGGCACGGCATCGGGACGGCCGACTTCGTGCAGCCCGACCGGCCGATGTCGGCCATCGGCGGCTGACCGACCGACGCAGGCAAAGTCAGCCGGCCGTGTCAGCCGGCCGTGTCAGCCGGCCGTGTCAGCCGGCCGTGTCTGGGATCGAGTCCGCAGCCACGGTCTCCTTGAGGAAGCCGCGGATGGACAGGAACTCGCCCAACGACGTGCGGTGCTCGTCGCAGGCCAGCCAGACCTTGCGTCGCTCCGGCGTGTGCAGCGACGGGTTGTTCCACAGGTGGGCCCACGTGGCCGTGTTGCGGCAGGCCTTCGCGCTGCAGACCAGCGACTCCATCAACGGCCGATCTGCTCGGGGCCGTCGCCCCGCGGTGTCACCGGCGCCGACGATCCCGGCAGCCGCGGTCGCACAGCGTTGGCCAGGACCACGGCCACGTACGGCAGCAGGATCGCGGCGACGGCGAAGCTGCCCCAGAGCCACCACGGTGCTCCCTTGGTGGCGGTGACGGCCGCGAGGATGAAGCACGCGGTGCGGATGCCCATGGTCACGAGGTAGCGCCGGATCCGGCCGGCCTGCTCCTCGGCCAGCGACTCCGGCACCGACGTGACCGACTGCACGACGGGCTCGTCGTGACGGTGGCGGTGAAGTCGTGGCACATGTCCACGATAGGCGTCCTCGGATGCGGCGTACCCATGGGTAGTCGATAAGGTCGCGACGGAGGCGCAGCGTGGGTGGGCGCCGGCCCGGACGCAGTCGTCGAGAAGCCCGTCAAGAACCGGAGGACATCCATGGCAGGTCGCAACGTGCTGGTCACCGGCGGCAACCGCGGCATCGGTCTCAGCATCGCCACCGCCCTGGTGGAGGCCGGCGACAACGTGGTCATCACCCACCGTTCGGGCGAGCCACCCGAGGGCCTGCGCGGCGTCAAGTGCGAGGTGACCGACTCGGCATCCGTCGACCAGGCCTTCACCGAGGCCGAGGAGCTCCTGGGCGGCCCCGTCGAGGTGCTCGTGGCCAACGCGGGGGTCACCCGCGACACGCTGCTCATGCGGATGTCCGACGAGGACTTCGACGTCGTCATCGACACCAACCTCGCCGGAGCCTTCCGGTGTGCCAGGCGGGCGGTGAAGGGCATGATCAAGCAACGCAAGGGCCGGATCATCTTCATCTCCAGCGTGGTCGGGCTCTACGGCTCACCCGGGCAGACCAACTACTCCGCCAGCAAGGCCGGTCTCGTGGGACTGGCCCGGTCCATCTCCCGGGAGCTGGGTGGACGTGGCATCACCGCCAACGTCGTCGCACCCGGCTTCATCGAGACCGACATGACCGCGGACCTGCCCGAGGAGCGCAAGAAGGCCTACCAGGCGACCATTCCCGCCGGCCGGTTCGCCCAGCCGGAGGAGGTCGCGGCGGCCGTCCGCTTCCTGGCCGGCGACGACGCGGCATACATCACCGGCGCGGTGATCCCCGTCGACGGCGGGCTCGGCATGGGGCACTGAGCCCCTCCCCGGCCACCACCCCACAGCCCCATCACACGCCACACCGCCCATCACGCCACACAGCCCATCACGCCACACAGCGAAAGGCACCGACATGCTGCTCGAGGGCAAGAAGCTCCTGATCACCGGCGTCCTCATGGACTCCTCGATTGCGTTCCACGTCGCCAAGATCGCGCAGGAGCAGGGAGCGGAGGTGGTGCTGACGTCGTTCGGACGCACGTTCAAGATCACCCAGACGATCGCCAAGCGGCTGCCGACCACCCCGCCGGTGATCGAGCTCGACGTCACCAACCAGGACGACCTCGACAGCCTCGCGGAGCGACTCGGTGAGCACGTCGACCGGCTTGATGGCGTGCTGCACTCCATCGGTTTCGCCCCTCAGGGCGCCTTCAACTTCCTCGAGGGCACCTTCGAGGACGTGTCCACGGCCATGCACGCGTCGGCCTACTCGCTCAAGTCCCTCGGAGTCGCGGCGCTGCCCCTCATGAAGGACGGCGGGAGCATCGTCGGGCTCACCTTCGACGCCAAGTTCGCGTGGCCCGTGTACGACTGGATGGGCGTGGCCAAGGCCGCCTTCGAGTCCACCAACCGCTACCTCGCCCGCGACCTCGGGCCCCAGGGCGTCCGCTGCAACCTCGTGGCCGCCGGCCCGATCCGCACCACGGCTGCCAAGTCCATCCCCGGCTTCCAGACGTTCGAGGAGACCTGGAACGAGCGGGCGCCCCTCGGGTGGGACGTCAACGACGCTGTCCCCGCTGCGAAGGCGTGCGCCGTGCTGCTCTCCGACTGGTTCCCGGCCACGACGGGCGAGATCGTCCACGTCGACGGCGGCGTGCACGCGATGGGGCAGTGACCGCGGCTGCCCGCCTGCTCCGCCGCACTGCCCCGCCGCACTGCCACTCCTGCCGCTACTAGGCTCGCCGCATGACGTCTTCCCCCGCCGTCTCCGAGCCCGTCAGCCAGCCGGTCACCCAGCCCGCCGTGGCGGTGACGGAGGTCCGGGTCCTGGAGGGGCCCAACCTCTACTTCGCCAAGCCGGCGATCAAGGTGAGCCTCGAGCTGCCCGGCTATCTCGCAGCCGACGAGCGGACCCTGACCGACCTGGCCACCCGGGTGGGCATGCGCAGCGCGCGCCCCGGCGCCCCGGGCACCGAGCAGCGCCAGCGGTTCGTCATGCGCCTCGTCGAGCGGGCCGTGCGCCGGCTCGCCGCTGCGAGCGGCACCACGCGGCTGGGGGTGCGGGTCCGTCCGGGCAGCGCCCCCGAGTCGGTCGTGATGGCCTTCGTATGGCGCCGACGCACCCGGGCGCGCGCCCTCGGCGAAGGGGTCGGCCCGGTGCTGCGGGCCTGGCTCGACGGCGACGACGTCACCGAGCAGGAAGGCCTCGCGGTCGGCCGTACCGAGCCCGGCGACAAGCCCTCCATCATCAAGCCGCAGATCCCCGTCGCGTCGATCACCGGCACCAACGGCAAGACCACGACGACTCGTCTGCTCGGTCACATCGGCATGACGGCGGGGCGTCGCACCGCCTGGTCGTCGACCGACGGGATCGTGGTGCAGGGCGAAGTCATCGAGTCGGGAGACTACTCGGGACCGGCGGGAGCACGCGGTGTGCTGACCGCCCCCGGCGTCGAGCTGGGCATCCTCGAGACCGCTCGCGGAGGGATGCTCCTCAAGGGGATGGGCGTGACCTCCAACGACGTCAGTGTCGTCACCAACGTCTCGGCCGACCACCTCGGCCTGCAGGGGATCGACACCGTCGACCAGCTCGCCGAGGTCAAGGCCATCATCACCAAGGCGACGAGGCCGGGCGGCTGGGTGGTGCTCAACGGCGAGGACCCGCGGGTGTGGGCGATGCGCAATGGCATCAAGGGCAAGCCGTGGGTGTTCACGCTGCGGTCCGACGCTCCTGCGATCCGCGAGGCCCTCGACCTCGGTGGGCGGGCCATCACGGTGCTCGACGGGTCGATCACCGTCCTCGCGAACGGTCAGGACCCCGACCGCCTCGTCAGCATCCTCGACGTCCCAGCCACCCTCTCCGGCCTGTCGCACCACAACATCGCCAACGCCCTCGCGGGTGCCGCGGCGGCGCTCGGGCTGGGTCTGCCGCGTGATGCGGTCGTCGAGGGGCTGCGCACCTTCGTCCCCGACGACAAGCTCAACCCCGGCCGGATGAACACCTACACGCTGCGTCGCGACGACGGTTCGGCCATCACGATCATCGTCGACCTCGCCCACAACGAGGCCGGGCTCGAGGCCCTGATGGACGTGGCCCACGGCCTCAAGGTGCCGGGTGGGCAGGTGCACCTGGGGCTCGGCCTGGCCGGCGACCGCACCGACGACCTGCTCGAGTCGATCGGAGAAGTGGCCGGGCTCCGGGCCGACCGCATCGTCGCCGCCCACAAGGCGCACTACCTGCGCGGACGCACGATGGAGGAGCTGGAGTCGCACCTGCGCACGGGTCTGGCCAGGGCTGGCGTGTCCGACATCGATTCCTACGAGACGGAGCTCAGCGGGCTGCAGGCCTTGGTGCCGGGCGCCTCCGATGGTGACGTCGTGGCGCTGATGTGCCATGCCGAGCGATCCCAGGTGGCGTCGTGGCTGGCCGAGCAGGGCGCCACACCCGACACCCCCGAGGACATCCGTCGCAAGGTGGTGGCTGCCCGCGGCGAGCACGAGTTCGAGGCCCAGATCGCCGAGCTCTGGGAGCTGGCCGACGACCAGCAGCGCATCGATGCGATGGCCCGACTACGCAGCCAGCGCCCGGCGGACGCGCGCCTGGTCTTCGAGCACGCCAGTGCCCTCGATGCCGCGGGCAAGGAGCAGGACGCGATCCCGCTCTACCGCGACTCCCTCGCTGCCGGGCTGCGAGAGCCCCAACGCCACCGCGCGAGGATCCAGCTGGCCTCCAGCCTGCGCGTCGCGGGCCAGCCCGAGCTCGCCTACTCGCTGCTGACCGAGCTCAGCGTCGAACGCCCGGGAAGCGTTGCGGTCGAGGCGTTCCGGGCCCTCGCGGGTGTCGACAGCGGACACGCGGCGTCCTCGGTGGCCGACCTCATCGAGGTCCTGCTGCACCACGCCGGCGACGAGGACGCCCTCGCCTACCAGCGAGCGCTCTCGGCGTATGCCGCGGAGCTGCGCGACCGCTGACCCGCCTCAGGTGGTGGCGGGCTCCACCTCGGCGGCCTCTGCTGCAGCCGCGTCGTCACCGGACTGCTGTGCCTCAGACTGCATCTCGACGGGGTCGAGGTCGGGGTCGCCGATCCCCTCCTTGTTGTGGGCACCCGCCTGGGCGTGCTGGGTCATCTGCTCGAGCTCGCCCAGGACCTCGGCGTGCTGGTCGACACAGAGCACCACGACGTCGCCAGGGTTCGCGCGAGCCATGCAGTGCCGCACCGCGTCGACCTCGTTGAGGACGATCTCGACCTGGCGACAACGCACGCCCTCCTTGCCGATCTCACCCTTGGCGCCCTCGGCGATGAGGTCAGCGGTCTGGCCGGCAGGACGACCGCGCTTGCGCTCGTCCTCGCGCACGACCACCACGTCGAAGTGACGCGCGGCCAGTGCCCCGAGCTCGCGCATGTCGTCGTCCCGGCGGTCGCCTGCGGTGGAGATCATGCCGATGCGCGAGACCTTGCCGAGGTCGGACTGACCGGCCTTCTGCGCGGCATACCCCTCCACGAACTCGCCGAGCACGCGCATGCCGGGGGCGTTGTGGCAGTAGTCGACGAACACGTCGACGTTGTGCACGTTGACGAGGTTCATGCGTCCGGGGGACAGGTAGTAGCTCGTCGTGAAGGTGCGCAGGCCCTGACGGATCTCGTGCAGGCCGGCGCCCGCCGCGAACGCCGCCCCGGCAGCGGCCATGGCGTTGGCGACGTTGAACTTGGCGGTGCCACCGAAGGTCGACGGCAGCAGGTGGGTCCAGGCCAGCTGCATGGACCGGCGTCCGTGCTTGATGACGATCATGTCGCCGCGGTCGGTGTGGTCGAGGACCACGGCCCGCCCGCCGCGTCGGCAGTAGTCCTCGATGAACTCGCGCACCTTGCTGCCGGGTGGCTGCAACGAGAACCAGACAATGCCTCCGGAGCAGCGCCGACGCATCTTGCGGACGAGCTCGTCGTCGGCGTTGAGCACGGCGAAACCGTTGCGGGGCACCGCTTCCACGACGACGGCCTTGACGTCGGCGAGCTGGGCGAGCGTGTCGATGCCCTTCATCCCGAGGTGGTCAGGGGCCACGTTGGTGACGACGGCGACGTCGTTGCGGTCGTAGCCCAGACCCTCGCGCAGGATGCCGCCGCGCGCCACCTCCATCACCGCGAAGTCGACCCGGGGGTTCTGGAGGACCATCCGTGCCGACCTCGGGCCGGACGCGTCGGCCTTGTAGACGAGCCGCTCGTCGATCACGATGCCGTCGGTCGAGGTCATGCCGACCTTGTGACCGATTCCCTTGAAGATGTGGGCGATCATGCGCGAGGTCGTGGTCTTCCCGTTCGTCCCCGTGACAGCGACGATCGGGACCCGCGAGGGCGACCCCGGCGGGAAGAGCAGGTCGACGACGGGCTTGGCGATGAACTGCGGTTCGCCGATGGTCGGGTGGGTGTGCATCCGGAAGCCGGGTGCGGCGTTGACCTCGCAGATCGCGCCACCGGTCTCGCGGACGGGGGAGGCGATGTCGGGGCAGATGAAGTCGATCCCGGCGACGTCGAGCCCGATCATCCGAGCCGCCTCCTCGGCGATCTCGACGTTGTCGGGGTGGGCGTCGAAGGTGCGGTCGACCGAGATGCCGCCGGTCGACATGTTGCCGGTGAGGGCAAGCTTGACCATGTGCTCCTTGGGCGGCACGTCGTCGAGCTCGAAGCCCTGGTCTCGCACCAGCCCGATGGCCGCGTCGTCGACCTTGATCCGGGTGAGCACCTTCTCGTGACCGACACCTCGCCGCGGGTCGGCGTTGGTGATCTCCACGAGCTCGGCGACGGTGTGGGTGCCGTCTCCGATGACGTGTGCCGGGACCCGCTCGGCGATGGCCTGCATACGGCCACCCACGATCAGGCAGCGGTAGTCGCGGCCGGTGACGTGTGACTCGACGATGACGTAGCCGCGGCGCGACTCGCCCTCGGCGATGGCGAAGCTGGCCCGGACGGCGTCCTCCGAGGTCAGGTTGAGGCAGACGCCGCGACCGTGGTTGCCGTCGAGCGGCTTGACGACCACGGGGTAGCCGATCCGCTTGGCGGCTGCGACCGCGCCGTCGGCGGTGCTCACCGTCTCCTGCTTGGGGACGGGCAGCCCTGCAGATCCGAGCAACCGCGTCGTCATGTCCTTGTCGCTGGCGATGTCGACGGCCAGGGCACCGGTCTTCGAGGTCATCGTCGCCCGGATGCGCTGGGCGTGGACGCCCTGACCGAGCTGCACGAGGGAGGCCGAGTTGAGGCGGATGTACGGGATGTCGCGCGAGATCGCCTCCTCGATGATGGCGCCCGTGGAGGGACCGAACGCCGTGCGCTGCGCGCGGCGCAGGAAGACGTCGAGCTCCTCATGGAAGTCGAAGCCCTCCTCGGCCTGCACGAGGTGGTTGACCAGTCGCACGGCGAGTGTGCCGGCGGCCAGACCGACGGCCTCGTCGGTGTAGTCGTAGATGACGTTGTAGAGGCCGGTCTGGCCCTTGACGGCCCGCGTCTTGCCGCGGCGCAGGTCGTGCCCTGCCTCCTGCTGCAGCTGCAGGGCCACGTGCTCGGCGACGTGCCCCAGCCAGGTGCCTTCGCGCATCCGGTCGATGAAGCCGCCCTTCACGCCTCGCGAGCAGGTGTGGTTCGCCAGGTTGGGCAGCAGCTCGACCAGTCGGTCGGTGAATCCGTCGATCGTGTCGGTCGGGTAGGCCTCCAGCACGCCGAGGTCGACGACGAGGTGGATCGCCGGGCTGTAGGACCAGATGTTTCCGCCGCGGTAGACGCGGGACTCGACGATCGTCAGCTCGGGCGCAGCAGGACCGGTGGGGGTGGGGCGATCTGCCATGGGATCTCCTTGCGGGTCGGGCAGTGCGAGGCGGGGGTCAGGCCTTGGCCGTCGCGAGGGCCACCGCGACATCGGGGTGCTTCTCGACGAAGTCGACGAGGCGAACCTCGGAGAGGTCGAACGTAGCGCCTGCGGGCAGGGAGTGCACGACTGCACCGGAGACCATGAGGGGCGCCCCGCGTCGCGCGTCAGGCGCGTCGGAGTCGGCGCTGCGGCAGTCCAGGACGAAGGCGACGCCGCTGCCGTGGACGGTGAAGTACCTGCGGTCGCGGACCTCGATGGCGGTGTCCTCGTCGATGCCGACGCCGATCAGGTTGGGGGAGGCCGCCACCATCGACATGAGCCGGCCGTAGCGGGACCGTTGGGCGAAGTGCTGGTCGATGATCACGCCGTCGATCAGCCCCAGCCCTGCGGTGAGCTGGCCGTAGCGCTGTCTGGGGGTGACGCCCTCCTCACCCATGGAGATCATGAACTGGCTCATGATCGACGCCCCCGCCGAGGTGCCGCCGATGACGGTGCCTCGGTCGTGGGCCCGCGCGAGGGCGTCACCGAGCGGGGTGCCCGGGAACCGTTGGCTGAGCTTGAGCTGGCTGCCACCGCTCATGAAGATGCCGGTGGCCTGGTCGAGCAGGGCCACGAGCTCCTGGTCGTGGGCCGACACGCGGCTGGGCGGGTTCACCACCGAGATCTCCGGGGCCCCGAGACGCGTGAACACCTCGACGTACGACTCGACGACCTCGCTCTCGAACGAGGAGGCGGTGGGGATGAGGACGATCCGGGAGCGCTTGCCACCGGCCAGCCGCACGAACCGGCGCAGCACGGTTGCCTTGCCGACCCGGTCCTCTGCTCCGCCGATGATGAACAGGGTGGGGACCTTGCGGCCCTGCGTGCGTGCCATTGCGTCAGCCTAGGAGTCAGGGGGTGGGGATCGGCGGAGCGGGGGTCGGCGTGCCGTCTGCCTCGTCGGCCTCCTCGATCTCCTCGCGGGTGATTCCCAACAGGTAGAGCACCGCGTCGAGGTAGGGCACGTTGACGGCCGTGTCAGCCTGCTCGCGGACGACCGGCTTGGCGTTGAACGCCACCCCGAGTCCGGCGGCCTCCAGCATGTCCAGGTCGTTGGCGCCGTCGCCGATGGCGACGGTCCGAGAGAGGGGGAGGCCCGCCTCCGCCGCGAATCGCCGCAGCGCCGCTGCCTTTCCGGCCCGGTCCACGATGTCCCCGACCAGCCGTCCGGTGAGTATGCCGTCGCGCACCTCGAGCCGGTTGGCGTGCGCGTGGTCGATCCCCAGCTCGCGGGCGAGATCCTCGACGATCTCGATGAAGCCGCCCGACACGATGGCCACGGTGAAGCCCAGGCGCTTCAGGGTGCGGACCAGGGTGCGTGCGCCTGGGGTGAACTGCACTGCGGCGCGGACGTCGTCGAGGACGGTGGCCGGTAGGCCCTCGAGGGCGGCGACCCGTTCGCGCAGGCTGTCGGCGAAGTCGAGCTCTCCACGCATCGCGGCAGCAGTCACGGCGGCCACCTCTGCCTCCCGGCCGGCGTGGCTGGCCAGCAGCTCGATGACCTCGTCCTGGATGAGCGTGGAGTCGACGTCCATGACGACGAGCCGCCGACCGCGTCGGGCCAAGCCACCCGCTGCGACGGCGATGTCGAGCCCGTGGACGCTCGACTCCATGGCCAGCTCGCGCCGCAACCGCTCGACGTCGGCCCCCGAGACATCGAACTCGACCGTCGTGACGGGGTAGCGCGACAGTCGTCGGATGCGGTCGATGTTGGCGCCGTGGGAGGCGATCCGCGCCGTGATGGCGGCAACACCGCTGGCGCGCAGCGGCGACCCGAGGACGACGACGGCCGCCCGGCCGCTGCGACGTCGACGGCTGTCGCCCGTGCCCGACTTGATCTTCACCTTGAGGTCGAGGTCGTGCCCGACCGTGGTGAGGACGGTCCGGAGCCGCTCGTGGGCCGCGCCGGCGGCGAGCAGCATGGCCAGAGTCAGGTGACCGCGGACGACGACCTGCTCGAGGTCCAGCACCTCCGCGCCGACGTCGGCGATGGCGTCGAAGAACGTGCTCGTGACGCCCGGCCGGTCCTCACCGGAGATGGTCACCAAGAGCGTCTGCGCGGTCAGGTCGGGCACCTCGCCACACTATCGACGGCCATCCATCCCTCCGGGTGCAGTCTCGCCATCCGACCGGCGGGGACAGCAACTCGACCTGCCTTCGGCCCGTGCTGAAGGTAAAGATTCAGTATGAATCTATGTAGTCACATTCAGTCACATGACTAGAAATCCGCGGCTTCCTAACCTGCATGAGCCGCCCGAACCACGGGCGCAGACGAGGGGGACAAGTATGAAGCGCATCACCAGTCTCGTGGTCCTGTTGGTCGGCTTGGCTTGTGTCGGTACCGCGCCGGCCGGCGCAGCGGAGGCACCAGACCGCGCTGCCGCCGCGGTGGTGGCGCAGACGGGTCAACTCGGTGAGACGGTGCCGAGTGCCGGGCTGACGAAGGGCGGTCAGACGATTGCACCAGCCAAGGGTTTACGCACTTGGGCCCAGGCCGACGGCGTCGGGCTGAGGTTGGTCGCAGAGTTGACGTCAGGGCACAGCGACGGAGTGTTCGAGAACCTCGTCCCGAAGGGGTGGACGATGACCCCGACTCAGGATGGCACTCTGGACATCGCGAACGAGGACGGGGTCAAGCAGGGCCGAGTTGAGCGTCCTTGGGCGGTCGACGCGGAGGGCAAGAAGCTGCAGACGCGATTCGTCGTCGAGGGTCGCTCGTTACGCCAGGTGGTGGATGCCGAGGGGGCGGCGTTCCCGATCGTCATGGATCCATGGGTCACGGCGGGCTGGTGGTACTACACGCCGGTGTACTACGTCGAGATGTCCTGGTCCGAGACGTGGAAGCTCAAGAATTTCATGGACAGCAACTCGAGCCAGATCCCCGGGCTACTCTGTGCCTTCTTGCCCACGGCCGCTGCCACGGTCACTTGCGGCGTGATCTACCTGCTCGTCAAGGACGACGTGAAGAACACCGTGAACACCGCCATCCGCCTGAAGAAGTGCTACAAGGCCAGGGTGCCGGCGTCGGGTGGAGCCGCGTCGCTACCGGCCTACGATTCGTACTACAAGACGTGTAGGGCCTGAGGAGGACGTCATGCCGACCCGCAAAGAGTTGCGTATGGAGGCTTTGGTCCTCGTCATCATCCTGACTGTTGCTGTCTTGTCCCCGCTGATCCAGGGAAACGAACCAGCCAGGGACAGTGAGGTCCTGACGCTGGCGGTCGGGTGGGTGCTCGTCCGGTCTTCTGTGCTGGTCGCTCGTCACGTCCGTCACAGGCGAGACTCATGAACTGGTCGTCAACCGAATCTTGACGGGCCTTGGGAGGCGGGGAACGAAGTCCGTACCCCCGCCTCTCGTGTGTACGGACGGGTGCATCAATCATGGCTGAGAGGGATGGGTGGGCGTCCTCGTGTGCGCTCTCGGGGCCGTGTTCGGGTGGCCCGTGTCGACCACGAACCACGGACGCGGGCCATGGTCCGAGTACTCCTCGAAGCTGATGGGCAGCAGCTGGGCCTGGTTGGCGATGGCGGCTGTGTGCTGCCTTGGCGGGCGAGGGTGGCGCGCGGCATCGTCGCGAGGGCTCGCGTTCCAGCACCTCCGCACCGACGTCGGCGATGGCGTCGAAGAACGTGCTGGTGACGCCCGGCCGGTCCTCACCGGAGATGGTCACCAAGAGCGTCTGCGCGGTCAGGTCGGGCACCTCGCCACACCATCGACGGCCATCCATCCCTCCGGGTGCAGTCTCGCCATCCGACCGGCGGCGCAGAAGGGGTGGCGCGGGCGACCACACCCTCTGTTTGGTAAAGAGTCTGTATGAATATATGTGGTCACAGGCAGTCACATGCATGGATTCGACTTGGTTTCTAGGCTCCGCAGGACCTGCTCGAACCGCGAGCCGGAAGTCCTACTGGGGGAACACGTGAGAAGGTCGTCTTGCCTACTGACAACGCTCATCGCACTGGTGCTTTGCATGGCGATGCCGGCCAATGCAGCCCCGCCGTCGCCCTTGATGGCAAACGATCAGCGCACCGAGGCCAAGCACATCCTGATTGGGCAAGGGATGCCGCGAGACTTGGCAGCAACGATCACGTCGGATCCGAGAGCGACGGTAACCGTCGACGCGGGTGAGGTGTACATCGACGGAACCGGCATGGACGAGATCCTGGCAATGGCCTCGAATGTTGTTGTCAGCGCCGCGAAGGGGAGCGACTGGTGGTACGCCGCAGCACTGAACTCACTGGGACAGCCGCGGACGGTCGTCTATGTCAGGTACTCATGGTCGTGGATGTGGGAACTGCGGAACCACCTGTCGAATCTCACCACCTACGCGAACCTGATGTGCGGACTGCTGAGCAGCGGTGGCCCCACTCTGGTTTCTGCCTGCTTGCTCGTAGTCAAGGCATACATGGACCTCGCAGGGTCGAAGATCAAGTCGGGGATCGCTCAAGGCAAGTGCCTCCGCTGGCGCATGACGGCACCCCCCGTGGTTGACCCATCCATGCTGCGCTGGGACCTCGTCCGCTGTCGAGTATGAAGGCACGTCGATGACCAAGCGGAGAGTTTTCACCGGTCTCGTGTACTGGCTTGCCATGTTCAGCGTGGCGACATGGCCGAACTTGTCTGGCGACCGCCGACTCTTGGCACTCGCCGGCTGGCTCCTGGTCGCGACCGTGTTCTATGCGTTGGGGCTGATGGTCTTTCGTCGGGCTCACAGCCGGACTCGCGATACGACGTGACCTGCCGTTGACCACCGACCACCCAAGGGAGGCTCGCCTCCCTCGGGTGGTCTGCGTCAGCTGTCGCGGGAATCGCGCCAGGCGACCAGGTCGCGGATCGGGCCGAGGTCGTACTTCGGACCACCGATGCCGACGGTGAAGAGTCGCGTGCCAACGGCATACAAGGACTCGGCGCCGGCCGCGTAGTCCTTGACGTCCTCGGGGAGGCGACCCGGCTTGGGGGAGACGCCCGACGAGCGCTCGATCTCAGCGGGGTCGCGGCCCAGCTTGGCGCACCATTCGTCGAGGACGGCGTGCTTGTGGGCGATGGTCTCGGCGGTGCCGAAGCCGTGCCAGATCGTCGCGTGCTCGGCCACGATCTTCAGCGTCTTGCGTTCGCCGCCACCGCCGATGAGGACCGGGATGTCACGCGTCGGCGGGGGATTGAGCCTGGCCCACCGCTGCTTGATCAGGGGCAGGTCACGAGCGAGCTTGTCGAGCCGCCCGCCAGCAGTGCCGAACTCGTAGCCGTACTCGTCGTAGTCGCGCTCGAACCAGCCGGAGCCGATGCCGAGGATGAGGCGGCCGCCACTGATGTGGTCGACGGTGCGTGCCATGTCAGCGAGCAGCTGGGGGTTGCGGTAGCTGTTGCAGGTGACGAGCGCGCCGATCTCGACGCGCGAGGTCGCCTCGGCCCAGGCCCCGAGCATCGTCCAGCACTCGAAGTGGGGGCCGTCGGGCGCGCCGTACAAGGGGTAGAAGTGGTCCCAGTTGAAGACGATGTCCACCCCGATCTCCTCCGCCTCAGCCGCGGCACGACGGATCGCCGCGTACTCGGCGTGCTGGGGTTGGAGCTGGACCCCGATCCGGATCGGTCGCTCGCCCGTCACGCGGTGACCTCCTGGAACTTGGCGATGACGGTCAGGCCCGACTCGGTGACCATGAAGCCGCGGGCGCGGTCGCGGTCGTGGTCGACGCCGATGGTGGTGTTCTCCGGCACGACGACACCCTTGTCGATGATGGCTCGCTTGATGACGCACCCGCGGCCGACCTCGACGCCGTCGAGCAGCACGCTGTCGTCGATCGTGGTGCCGCTGTGGATGTGGCAGCGCGGGGAGAGCACGGAGCTGGTCACCGTGGCTCCGGAGATGACCACACCGGGGGAGACCGCCGAGTTGTGGGCCTCGCCGAACTGGCCGGCGGCGCCCTGCACGAGCTTCGCCGGCGCGAGCGGGCCGTAGTCGGTGTAGATCGGCCAGTCGTAGTTGTAGAGGTTGAAGACCGGGTGGATCGACACGAGGTCCATGTGCGCCTCCCAGTACGAGTCCATCGACCCTACGTCGCGCCAGTACGCCTGGTCGCGTTCGGTGGCGCCCGGGATGACGTTGTCCTTGAAGTCGTAGACGTAGCCCTCACCGTTGCTGACGAAGTCGGGCACGATGTCGCCGCCCATGTCGTGCTTGCTGCCCTCGCGATCGTTGTCGCGGGTCACCGCGTCGACGAGGACGTCGGCGTCGAAGACGTAGTTGCCCATCGAGGCGAGCACCTCGTCGGGGGAGTCGGGCAGACCCTTGGCGTCCTTGGGCTTCTCCTTGAAGGCCGCGATCTTGCGACGGTCTGCGTCGTCGACCTCGATCACGCCGAACTGGTCGGCCAGTGAGATCGGCTGGCGGATGGCCGCGACGGTCACCCCTGCCTTGGTCTCGATGTGCTGGGCGACCATCTGGGAGAAGTCCATCCGGTAGACGTGGTCGGCGCCCACGACCACGACGATGTCGGGCTTCTCGTCGTGGATCAGGTTGAGGCTCTGGAAGATCGCGTTGGCCGAGCCGAGGTACCAGTTCTTGTCGACGCGCTGCTGTGCCGGGACGGGGGCCACGTAGTTGCCGAGCATCGTCGACATGCGCCAGGTCTTGGTGACGTGGCGGTCGAGGCTGTGCGACTTGTACTGCGTGAGCACGACGATCTTGAGATAGCCCGAGTTCACGACGTTGCTCAGGGCGAAGTCGATCAGGCGGTAGATGCCGCCGAACGGCACTGCGGGCTTGGCCCTGTCGGCAGTGAGCGGCATGAGACGTTTGCCCTCGCCACCGGCGAGGACGATGGCAAGGACCCTGGGAACCCCACGTCGATACGGCATGACTCGACCCTAGAGACTGGACGCCCTCGCGGCGACCCCAGTGCGGGTCTAATCTCACGAGCGTGAGAGTCGACATCCTGACCAAGGAGTACCCGCCCAACATCTACGGCGGAGCGGGGGTCCACGTCGCCGAGCTCGTCCGCGCGCTGCGCGATCGGGGCGACGTGGATGCCAGGGTGCGGGCGTTCGGGGAACCCGTCGCCGAGGAGGGCACGAGCGGGTATGCCGACCTGCCGGACCTCGCGGGCGCGAACGCGGCGATCCGCACGATGGGGGTCGACCTGGCGATGGCCGGCGACTGCGTCGGGGCCGACCTCGTCCACTCCCACACGTGGTACGCCAACTTCGCCGGGCACGTCGCGTCACTGCTCGGCGGCATGCCCCACGTCGTGAGCGCGCACAGCCTCGAGCCGATGCGGCCCTGGAAGGCCGAACAGCTCGGTGGCGGTTACCGGGTCTCGTCGTTCGTCGAGCGGACCGCCTACGAGGCCGCCGCGGCTGTCATCGCAGTGAGCGAGGGCATGCGCCAGGACGTACTGCGCAGCTATCCCTCCATCGACCCCGAGAAGGTCAAGGTCGTCCACAACGGCATCGACTCCCAGCTCTGGCAGCGGCACCGCGATGACGACATCGTCCGACGCCACGGCGTCGATCCCGACGGCAAGTCGGTCATCTTCGTCGGACGGATCACTCGGCAGAAGGGCCTTCCCTACCTCCTCCGCGCGGCGGCCCAGCTGCCGGCCGACGTCCAGCTGGTGCTGTGCGCCGGGTCCCCGGACACCCCGGAGATCATGGCCGAGGTGCAGGGTCTGATGGAGGAGCTCCGGGCCACCCGCGAAGGGGTGGTCTGGATCCCGGAGATGCTGCCGCGCAACGAGGTCGTCGCCTTGCTGTCGGCCGCCACGGTCTTCGCCTGCCCGTCGATCTACGAACCCCTCGGCATCGTCAACCTCGAGGCGATGGCTTGCGAGCTGGCGGTCGTGGCCACTGCCACCGGGGGCATTCCGGAGGTCGTCGTCGACGGCGAGACCGGCTGGTTGGTGCCGATCGAGCAGAAACAGGACGGCAGCGGCATACCCCTCGACGCAGACCGGTTCGTCGCTGACCTGGCGCACGCGCTGAACGACGCCGTGAGCGACCCGTCCCGCGCCGAAGCGATGGGGCTTGCGGGACGCACCCGCGCGGTCGACGCGTTCTCCTGGGCCACCATCGGCGACCGGACGATCCAGGTCTACCAGGACGTGCTGGGCAACGGGCCGACCAACTGAGCTAGGAGACCGGGGCCGCGGTCAGCTCGTCCTCGGTGGCCGGGGCGAGGTAGGCGTGCACGAGTGGAACCACGGACGCTCCTTCTCCGCTGGCTGCCGCGACCCGCTTCATCGACCCCGCCCGGATGTCCCCGGCAGCGAAGATGCCGGGGACCGTCGTGGCCAGGTTGGCCGGGGGCACGTCGTCGGTCCACTGGTCGCGCGGAACGTCGCGTCCCGTGAGGACGAAGCTGTGCTTGTCACGGGCCAGCTCCGGCGGCAGCCAGTCGCAGCGAGGCTCGGCCCCGAGGAGGAGGAACAGCCCCCGCGCCTGCTTGGTCGTGCGCCGACCGCTCGTGGTGTCCTCGAGGCAGAGCCACTCGAGCTGGCCCGCACCGCCACCGTCGACCACCGTGGTGCAGGGCAGCACCGTGATCCGCTCGTTGTAGCCGATCTCGTCGATGAGGTACTGCGACATGGTCTCCTCGAGGCCGCGCCGGCGGACCACGATCGTCACCGAGCTCGCGAACCGGGCCAGGTGGAGCGCGGCCTGCCCGGCGGAGTTGCCGCCACCGACCACGACGACGTCGTGGCCCTCCATCTCGCGGGCGGCGGTCATGGCTGCGCCGTAGTTGACGCCGGCGCCGACGAGGTCCTCCAGCGCCGGCACGCCCAGCTTGCGGTAGGCCACGCCGCTGGAGATCAGGACGGTCCTGGCGCGGACGTCGCCACCGTCCGTGTGGAGCAGGTGCGGGGTGTCGCCGGTGCCGGGCTGGAGCGCGGTGACCTCCCACCCGGTGAGGAAGTCCGTCCCGAAGCGCAGCGCCTGGTTGCGCGCACGCTGGGCGAGCCGCATGCCGGAGATGCCCCGGGGAAACCCGAGGTAGTTGCGGATCATCGAGCTGGTGCCGGCCTGGCCACCGATCGCCTCGGCCTCCAGCACGACGACCGAGAGGCCCTCGGAGGCGCCGTAGACCGCCGCGGCCAGCCCAGCGGGCCCGCCGCCCACGACCGCGAGGTCGACGACACCGTCGAACTCGAAGTTGCGCGGGGCGCCGTTGATCGCGATGGCGACGTCGCGGACGCTGGTGGCCTGGATGGGCACCCGGTTCGCCGCCACGACCAGTGGCCAGCGGATCTCGTCGCCGCCGAGCTCGGCACGGATCCCGGCGAGGTAGTCCTGCAGCTCCGGGGTGTCGGGGTGCCAGAGGCGGTTCTGCATCCCCATCCGGTCGAGGAAGTCCCGGATGGCCATCGTGAGGGCGTCGTGGGTCGGTGAGATCACCTTGGCCACGACGACCTCGGGCTGGGGGACGGTGGACGTCCACTCGGACAGCAGGTCGGTGATCGCGTTGTGGAACTCCTCGTCGCGGCGGCCCCGGGGCATGAGGAGGTAGGCGTCGAACTTGCCCTTGGCCATACCGACCCGCAGATCGGGCGCATCGACGAGGAAGTAGTCCCAGTGGGCCGCCACGACCCGCCGCGCCGTCGCTACCACCTGGCGCCAGCGGTGGAACGCGTGGTGGACCGTCTCGACGTCGGGCAGCCTGGAGTCAGTCACGAAGAGGGCGACATGGTCCCCGCGGTCGCAGATCTCGCGAGCGATGGACTCGGCCTCTGCGCACGAGCCGGCTGTGCGCAGGGCGTAGTCGCGCTGGTACCTGCTCTGGAACTCCTCGAGCAGCGTGTCGGCGTGCAGCTCCGACACCAGGATGATTGCGGGGTCCGCCATGGTGTCCAAGCCTAATCGGCCGATCGCACCGCACCCAGTGCTCCCGTCACCCGGTCCTCACTCCGGCCGCCAGCCGGCCAGCACCGCGCACGCAGCGTTCGTGGCGTCGGCCAGCGCCCGCTCGGCTCCGCGTTGGAGGCGCAGGAGCAGGCGGTGGCGCGCTGCCGCCTCGGCCGCCGTGAGTGCCCCGTCGCCGGCACCGAGGGCCACGTCGACCACGGTGGCGATGGTCCCGGCGAGCGAGATCACCCGAGCGGCGCGCCCCGGAAGGCCGGCTGGCAGGCCCCAACGGCCGCCCATCGCCGCGTCGGCAAGCTCGCGGGCGGCGGTGGCGCCGAACGGCTGGCCCCCCACCGCGTCGATGGCCTCCGTGGCGCTGCGGATCTCCTCGCGGAGGTGCCGCTCCAGCTGTGACGGTTCCAGCGCCTCCACGCGGTGCCGGGGCACCGGCTGCGCGTCGTATGCCGTCCAGTCCACCCGGGTGCCGAGGTCCAGCCCGCCGTCGGGTCCGGCGCCGTACGTCGAGATCGTGGGCACCAACATGCCGCCCAGCCCGGGCACGAAGACGCACTCGCCGCCGACGGCCGCGGCGCCCTGGGCCTCCACGGACGCGCCCGGCAGCCCCACCAGGTCGCCGGGCGTTGGGAGCGCCACGAGCAGGGCCTGCTCCCCGAGGTCGCGCCAGAGCGCGAGGCGGTCGAGGTCGCCTGCGACGTGGTCGATGTCGGGCAGGGCGCGGGCGATCGCGTCCTCCAGCGGGGTCCCTGTCGCCCAGGCGTGCGTCATCCACAGCGAAAGCCGCACTGACGCAGGGAGTTCGGGCATCCCGCCATGCTAAGCCGATAGGGTCCCGTGACATGAGTGACGTCCTTGAGTTCGCGGGAGTGAGCGTCGTCCGGGGTCAGGCGACCCTGCTCGACGACGTCTCCTGGGAGGTCGAGGAGGGTCAGCGGTGGGTGATCCTCGGCCCGAACGGTGCCGGCAAGACCACGCTGCTCCAGCTGGCCGCCGGGCGCATGCATCCCACGCGGGGCGTGGCGGGCGTGCTCGGAGAGGTGCTGGGTGCGGTCGACGTCTTCGAGCTCCGCCCCCGGATCGGACTGGCCTCGGCCGCCCTGGCCGAGCGCATCCCGTTCGACGAGGTGGTGCACAACGTCGTGGTCACTGCCTCCTACGGCGTCGTCGGCCGCTGGCGGGAGAGCTACGAGACGTTCGACCACGCCCGGGCCTCCGAGCTCCTCGGAGCTCTCGGAGCAGACCACCTGGCCGACCGCACCTACGGCACGCTCTCCGAGGGTGAGCGCAAACGGGTGCAGATCGCCCGCGCCCTCATGACCGACCCAGAGCTGATGCTGCTCGACGAGCCGGCCGCAGGACTCGACCTCGGGGGCCGCGAGGACCTCGTGCGGCGCCTGGGCGTGCTCGCGGCTGACGTCGAGGCGCCCGCCCTGATCCTCGTGACCCACCACGTCGAGGAGATCCCGCCGCACTTCACCGACGTGCTGCTGCTGCGCGAGGGCCGCATCGTCGCGCAGGGCCCGGTCGAGATCACCCTCACCGAGGCAAACCTCTCCGAGACCTTCGGCATGCCGCTGGAGCTCGAGCGACGGGGTGACCGCTGGACGGCTCGCCTGAAGGTGGGCGAAGGAACGTCGGAAGCCTCTCCTTCGTCCTAGAGTTGCGGCACCACCGAGGTGGTGGACTGCTGAGAGGGAGGGGCGTCATGGACTGGTTCGCGGAGAACCCGTGGCTGGCATGGCTGGGGTTGGCACTGATCCTGGCCGCGATCGAGGCCGCCACCGTCGACTTCGTCTTCCTCATGCTCGCCGGTGGCGCGGCAGTGGGTGCGGTGGCCTCAGCGATCGGGGTGCCCTTCCCGGGGCAGGTGGTGGTCGCTGTCATCGTCGCGGGGCTGCTTCTCCTCGTCGTGCGGCCGATCATCACCCGCAAGTTCATGGTGGCCGAGGCCAGCCACGGCATCGGGGCCCACGGCCTCGTCGGCCGCAGCGGGCGCGTGCTGCAGGCCGTGACCGCGACCGACGGTCGCGTCAAGGTGGGTGGCGAGACCTGGTCCGCCCGCACCGCCCAAGGGGGCGACACTTGCCAGCCCGGCCAAGAGGTCCGGGTTGTATCCATCGAGGGGGCCACCGTGATCGTCACCGGCGTCACGGCAGGTCAGAAAACGGAGTAGACGTGGACGGCATCGGAGCAGGCTTCATCGTCCTGCTGATCCTGGTCGCCTTTGCGCTGATCGTGCTCTTCCGCACGGTCCGCATCGTGCCCCAGCAGACTGCCCTGATCATCGAGCGGCTCGGACGGTACGCCCGCACCCTCGAGGGAGGCATCCACTTCCTGGTGCCCTTCGTGGACAAGGTGCGCGCCAACGTCGACCTGCGTGAGCAGGTCGTGTCCTTCCCGCCCCAGCCCGTGATCACCAGTGACAACCTGGTGGTCAACATCGACACCGTCATCTACTACTCGGTCATCGACGCCAAGTCCGCCGTCTACGAGATCGCCAACTTCATCCAGGGCATCGAGCAGCTCACGGTGACCACCTTGCGCAACGTCATCGGGTCGCTGGACCTCGAGCAGACGCTGACCAGCCGCGACCAGATCAACGCCCAGCTCCGCGGGGTCCTCGACGAGGCGACCGGCAAGTGGGGCATCCGGGTGAACCGGGTCGAGCTCAAGGCGATCGACCCGCCGCACTCCGTGCAGGAGTCGATGGAGAAGCAGATGAAGGCCGAGCGTGAGCGGCGCGCCCAGATCCTCTACGCCGAGGGCACCAAGCAGTCCGCGATCCTCACGGCCGAGGGTGAGAAGCAGAGCCAGATCCTGCGCGCCGAGGGTTCGGCCCAGGCCCGCATCCTCGAGGCCCAGGGCCAGGCCCGCGCCATCCAACAAGTCTTCGACGCGATCCACCGCGGCAAGCCCACCCAGAAGCTGCTCGCCTACCAGTACCTCCAGGTGCTCCCGCAGATCGCCCGTGGTGACTCCAACAAGATGTGGATCATCCCCAGCGAGCTCACCGACGCACTGCGCGGCATCGGCGGGGCGCTCGGCGCCGCGGACAAGCCGCACGGCCCGGACGACGGGGGCGACGAGGAGTGGGTTGACCCCGGTCAGCTCGCGGACGCCTTCGACGAGACCGTGCTCGAGGACCCGATGCAGGCCCTCGCCGAGGCGCGTGGCCTCGCCGGCAAGGCGAGCCAGGAAGCCACCGAGCATGCGGCTCCCGTCCGGCGCGTGCAACCGCCGGTGCAGCCGCCGGCTGACGCCGTGCCCGAGTTCGAGCCGCCAGCGCCGCCGGTCGCCCCACCCGTGGAGACCGACGAGGGCCCCAAGCCGCCGCCGCCCGCCTGACCTCCACCGCACTCCGGTATGCCGCCCGCGCACCTGCGCGGGCGGCATACCGGTCTCCGGGGCGGGGGAGCCGCGTCGCTAGGGTGACGTGGTGTCCGTCTTCGAAGCCGTCGGGATCTTCCTCGCGGGACTCGCTGCGGGGACCATCAACACCGTCGTCGGGTCGGGCACCCTGATCACCTTCCCGACGCTGCTCTTCTTCGGCTACCCACCGGTCGTGGCCAACGTGTCGAACACGGTCGGGCTGGTCGCCGGCGGGGTGACTGCCGTGCACGGCTACCGCTCCGAGCTCGAGGGTGCTGGACGCACGCTCCGTCGCCTGGCCCCGGCCTCGCTGCTCGGTGGCGTCATCGGTGCGGTGCTCCTGCTCGTGCTTCCGCCCGAGGCCTTCCAGGCCATCGTGCCGGTGCTCATCGGGCTCGGCCTGGTGCTGGTGGTGCTGGGCCCGAGGCTCCAGGCCCGGGCCTTGGCCCGCCACGAGGCCGGTGTCGCTCCGGCCTCCTGGCACGGCGCAGCGCTCACCGTCGGGGTCCTCGTGGCCGGCATCTACGGCGGCTACTTCGGGGCTGCGCAGGGCGTCATCCTGATGGGTCTGATGAGCGCGCTCTCGAGCGAGCCGATCCAGCGGCTCAACGGCTTCAAGAACGTGCTCGCGACCATCGTCAACGCCGTCGCGGCCATCACCTTCATGGTGGTCGCTTGGGGGCGGATCGACTGGCTCGTCGCGCTGCTGATCGGGCTCGGCGCGTTCGCCGGCGGGTTCGTGGGCGCCAAGGTCGGCCGCCGCCTGCCGCCCGTGGTGCTCCGCGGCGTGATCATCGTGGTTGGCCTCGTCGGCATCATCAAGATCGTCTGGTTCAGCTGATGGAGTGGACGCCCGTCCTGCTGCTGGGGGCCGCCTTGCTCGCCGGTGCGTTCGTGCAGTCCTCGATCGGGTTCGGGATGGCGGTGGTGGCGGCGCCCTTCATCGTCGTCTTCACGCCGGAGCTGATGCCTGGGGCGCTGCTCGTGACGAGTTTCTCCCTGCCGGTCGTGCAGCTCGCGCACGGGCCGAGGGACATCGCCTGGCGGTCACTGAGCTGGGCACTGGCTGCGCGTCTCCTCGTCACCCCACTCGGGGTTGCGGCGGTCGCCTTTCTCTCGGTGCGGGCGATCTCGGTGGTGACGGGCCTGCTCATCCTGCTCACCGTGGTCGCGTCGGTGTCGGCGCTGGACGTGCGCCCGACGCCGAGCAGCTCGGCCGCCGCCGGTGCGGTGGCCGGCTTCTCGGGAACGGCCGCGTCCATTGGTGGCCCCTTCCTCGCCCTCGTCCTCCAGCACGAACGCCCGACCAGGGTACGAGCCACCTTGTCGGCGTTCTTCCTCATGGGCGCTGTGATGGCGGTCGTCGGTCTCGGGGTCGCGGGGGAGTTCACCCGTCACCAGCTGGTGGCCGGCCTGGTGTGGGTGCCCTTCATCGGTGTGGGCTACGCCCTCGCGTCGCCGGCGCGTGCGCGGCTCGACCGGGACCGGCTCAGGAGGGCTGTGCTGGTCTTCTGCGTAGTGGCCAGCGTGAGTGTCATCGTCCGGGCTGTCGTCTAGCCTGCTCGCCGTGCCCATCTCGATCACCGACCCCTCCGACCCCCGGCTGGCCGACTACGTGTCGCTCACCGATGTCGCGCTGCGGCGGCGCACCGAGCCCGAGCGTGGCCTCTACATCGCCGAGTCGGAGAAGGTCATCCGGCGGGCCCTGCGGGCGGGACACCGACCGCGCAGCTACCTCATGGCGCAGCGCTGGCTCGCCGACCTCGCCGACATCGTCGCCGAGGCCGAGGCCGAGGCCATCCCGGTCTTCGTCGGGGAGCACGACGTCATCGAGCAGCTCACCGGCTTCCACCTGCACCGGGGCGCGCTGGCCTCCATGCAACGACCCGCACTGCCCACCGTTGCCGCGCTGGTCGCCGACGCCCAGCGCGTGCTGGTGCTCGAGGACATCGTCGACCACACCAACGTCGGCGCCGTGTTCCGCTCCGCAGCCGCTCTCGGGGTGGATGCGGTGCTGGTCACTCCTCGATGCGCAGATCCGTTGTACCGCAGGGCTATTCGTGTGTCGATGGGCACTGTCTTCCAGGTCCCATGGACCCGCATCGACCCGTGGCCCGGCAGCATCGCCGAGCTCCAGGCCGCCGGGTTCACCGTGGCGACCCTCGCCCTGGCCGACGACGCGGTGAGCCTCGACGAGCTGGCCGCGGACCCACCGGACCGGCTCGCCCTGGTGCTGGGCACGGAGGGTGACGGCCTGTCCCACCACACGCTCGCGGCTGCCGACCTCACGGTGACGATCCCGATGGCCGGTGGAGTCGACTCCCTCAACGTGGCTGCGGCGGGCGCCGTGGCCGCCTGGGCGCTCCGCCCCCAAGGCACGCCCTAGTCGACGAGGCGGCGCAGCAGGTCGGCCAGTTCGGCGGCGGGGTCCTCGGTGAGGCCGCCGTGGACCGGTCCCGGCTGCACCACGGTGCTTCGTGGGGCACTCAGCCAGCCGAAGCGGCGTCCCAGCCCGCCGAGGGTGGGCAGCCCACCGCCGGTGACCCCGCGGCATACCTGGCAGATCGTCTCCAGGGCCTGGTCCACGTCCTCGACGCTGACCTGGGGTGCGAACGCCCGCAGGCGGTCCTCGTCGACGCGGTACGCGGCCTCGAGGAAGTCCGCGCCCTGGCTGTAGAGCACGACGCCGACGTTGAGGAACTCCTCGCGCTCCACGCGCGGCACGCACCGGAGCACGACGTACTGGTAGCCGTGGCGGGTCATGACGCATCCCCGGGGAGCCAGGCCGACGCGTTCGCGACGCGGGCCAGCAGGTGATCGACGTATGCCGCGCGCACGGCTTCGGGGGTCTCGAGACCGGGTGCCTGCTCGAGCCACACCTCGGGCACGGCCGCGACCACGTCGGTGAGGGTCTCGCGGGTGACGGTCGGCGCGTGGCGCTCGTGGGCCGCCGCCGGGCTGGACGCGACGTCGCGCAGCACGTGCGTGCTGGCATCGAAGGGCTGGGCGGCGAAGCGCCCGGCGTCGGCACCGCGACTGGGCCAGCCGTGGTGGAAGTAGAGCGCGGCGCCATGGTCGATCAGCCACGGGTTGCGGTGCCAGACCAGCAGGTTGGGGTTGCTCCAGGTGCGGTCGACATTGGCCGTGAGCGCGTCGAGCCAGAGGATGTCGGCGGCGGTGTCGGGGGCCGGCGGTCGTGACCCGTCGTAGCCGAACGAGCCGGGCAGGAAGTCGATCCCGAGGTTGGGGCCGATGCTCGCCGTGAGGAGGTCCTGGACCTCCTCGTCGGCCTCGTACTTGGCGATGGGTGCCTGCAGGTCCACGACGGCGAGGCGTGGCACGTTCAGGCCGAGGGTTCGCGCGAGCTCGCCGACGACGACCTCGGCCACCAGCACCTTCGGGCCCTGGCCGGCTCCCCGGAACTTCAGCACGTAGGTGCCCAGGTCGTCGGCCTCGACGATGCCGGGCAGCGACCCGCCCTCCTTGAGGGGGGTGACGTAGCGCGTGGCGGTGACCTGGTCGAGCACGCCGCCCAGCCTAGGGGGAGGACGGCGGCTCAGGCGTCGCCGACCGTGATCGCGGCGGCCTCGAGCGGGCGCTCCTGCTCGGTCGTGTCGTGGGCGTGCGCCTCATCGACGGCGGTGATCTCGCGTCGTGCCGTGAGCAGGACGGCGACGCCGAGCAGGACGGCGCCGGCACCGACGCAGAACGGCACGTGGATGGAGCGTTCGCCGAGCTTGCCGGCCAGCCACGGCGCGATCGCGCCGCCGCCGAACCTGACGAAGCTGTAGGCCGCCGAGGCCACTCCCCGTTCCACCGGCGAGACCTTCATGACGGTCTCGGTGATCAGCGTGTTGTTGATGCCCAGGAACGCCCCGGCGAGGATCACCCCGACGACGAGCACCGGCTTGTGGTCGGTGCCGATCGCCATCGCCGCCAGGATGAGGGCGAACCCGACGAGGGCGCCGACGACGCCCGGCAGCGTCCCGAAACGGCGCTGCAGGCGAGGTGCCACCACCACCGAGGTGAAGGCGAGCAAGAGGCCCCAGCCGAAGAAGATGAGGCCGACCTGGTGCGCGCCCATGGCGAGGGGGAACGGGGTGAAGGCGAGCAGGGTGAAGAAGCCGAAGTTGTAGAGCAGGGCCGTGATGCCCACGGTGAGCAGGCCTCGGTGGGACAGGGCCTTGAGCGGGGCGGAGATGCTGCTGCGGGGTCCGGTCGGCGGGGTCGCGGGCAAGGTGGTGAGGATCGCGACCAGGGCCACAGCCATCAGGGCGGAGACGCCCCAGAACGGCCAGCGCCATGAGTGGCCGCCGAGCCAGCCGCCGAGCAGCGGGCCGGTGGCGATGCCGACGCCGAGGGCGGCTTCGTAGAGGACGATCGCTTGACCCACCGAGCCGCGGGCCGCACTGACGATGGTGGCCAGGGCCGTGGCGATGAAGAGAGCGTTGCCCAGCCCCCAGACCGCGCGGAAGGCGACGATGCCACCGATCGAGTCCTGGGCCCCGGCCAGACCCGCGCCGATGATGATGACGACGAGACCGAGCAGCAGGGTGCGCTTCGCGCCGGTGCGGCTGGACACCCAGCCGGTCACGAGCATCGCGACCCCCATCACGGCCATGTAGCTCGTGAACAGCAGTGAGACCTGCGACGCCGTCGCACCGAGGTCGTCGGCAATGGGCTTGAGGATGGGGTCGACGAGGCCGATGCCCATGAAGGCGATGACACAGGCGAAGGCGACGGACCAGACGGTCTTGGGTTGGCGCCACATGGTGGTTTCAGGCTTCTTTCTGTCGGTGGGTGGGGGACTCAGCGGGGTTGGTCAGCCGACTCGGCGGCGGAGGCACGGGCCAGCAGGTCGTCGAGGGCGGCCACGGCGACCTCGAGCCGCGCGATGGCGTCGGCGTCGAGCTGCTCAAACGCGGGGGAGAGGGCCTCGAGCCGGGCGCGTCGCGCCCTGCCGAGCGCGGCTCTTCCCTCCGCGGTGAGTGAGACGAGGCTGGCGCGGGCATCGGCCGGGTCGGGCACGCGCACGGTCCATCCCTCGGCCTCGAGCCGTTGCACCTGGGTGCTCATCGTCGGCTGGCTGGTGTGGTCGGCCGCGGCCAGCGCGCTGATACGGGCGGGCCCGAGCTCCTCCACCAGCGCGAGCAGGCGGGTCTGGGCCATCGGCACGTCGAAGGACGCGTTGCGGGAGGCCCAGCGGGTCAGCCTGGCCGCAGAGCGCAGGACGCTGTTGCCCAGCTCGTCACGATCGATCACGGCGTGCACTTTACATAGAAACCCTATGCAATGCACATCATGCCGTGCCGTCCGGGCGTCAGGGCGCGAGGCAGGTGGCGTGGTTGAGTGCGCCGAGCACCGCCTCACGCCAGCTGAGCTGCGCGATGGCGGTGCGGCAGGAGGCGCCACCGCACTCGCACTGCCAGCGCCACGTGCCGGAGCGCGTCCGAAGCACGTGCGGGTGGTGGTGGGCGGTGTCGCCCCTCATGACGTGTCGTGTCTGCATGGTGCTGTCCCCCTCGTCCGTACCGCCCCCCGCGGCACGTCCTGACCAGAAGAGGTTGCAGGCAGGTGGCCTGATACGTGGCTCTGCCACTCAGCGCAGGGCGCGCACCGTGTCGACCGTGTCGGCCTCCTCGGCCGTCTTGTCGTCGCGGTAGCGCAGGACTCGGGCGAACCGCAGGGCCATCCCGCCCGGGTAGCGCGACGAGGTCTGGATGCCGTCGAAGGCGATCTCGACGACCTGCTCCGGCCGCACCGGCACGACGTAGCCCTCGGTGCCCTCGGTGGCCAGCTCGGTGAACCGCTCGGTCTGCCACTGCAGCATCTCGTCGGTCATGCCCTTGAACGTCTTGCCGAGCATGACGAACCCACCCGTCTCTGGGTCGCGGGCGCCCAGGTGGATGTTGGAGAGCCAGCCCTTGCGCCGACCGCTGCCCCACTCGATCGCGAGCACCACGAGGTCGAGCGTGTGCCTCGGCTTGACCTTCACCCATCCCGCGCCGCGGCGTCCCGCGGCATAGGGGGCCGTCGGCGACTTCACCACGACGCCCTCGTGACCGTCACGGACGAGCTGGTCGAAGAACTCCGTCGCCTCTGCCGCACCGGCGGCGGTGATGCGCGGAACCAGACTGGGTTCGGGGACGAGGGCCGCGAGCCGCGCGAAGCGCTCGGAGGCGGGGAGCTCGAGCAGGTCGTCGCCGTCGACGTGGAGCAGGTCGAAGAAGTACGGAGTCACCGGCACCGCAGCCCTCAGCTTCTCGACCCCGGTGCTGCTCATCGTGCGAGAGGCCGTCTGCTGGAACGGCAACGGGCGCCCCGCCTGGTCGAGCGCGATGGCCTCGCCGTCGATGACCAGCTGCGTGGCCGGAAGGGCCAGGACCGCCTCGACCACCTCGGGCAGCCGGTCGGTGATGTCGTCGAGCGAGCGGGTGAACAGGCGCACGTCGTCGCCATCACGGTGGGCCTGCAGCCGGATGCCGTCGAGCTTGCCGTCGACCACGACCCCTTGCGTGGTGTCGCCCACCTGGTCCCAGGCGGCCGCGACATCGGGCGCGGACGCGGCGAGCATCGGGCGCAACGGCCGCCCGACCTCGAGGTGGATCTGCGCGAGGGCCTCGCTACCGCCCGCCAGCGCGGCAGCAGCCACCGGGCCGGCGTAGCCCGCCAGCATCACGGCCCGCCTCACCTCGGCCTCGGGCACGTCGGAGGCCGCGGCGATGGCGGCGAGCATGACGCCGTCGAGGGCCCCCTGCCGCACCTGCCCGGTCACCAGGGCCCGGAGGTAGTCCTGCTCCGGCTGGGTCAACCGTGCGAACAGCGCCGACACCGCGGCAGACCGCGCCGCCGAGGATCCACTCCCGGCGATCAGCGCGATCTCGCTCAGCGCTGCGTCCACCTCGCCGACGGTCGCCGTTGCCTCGCTCGCGGGGGCCGGGAGCGTGGACAGCCCTCTCCAGCTCACCCCGACGCGACGCTGGGGGAGCACGCCGGAGAGGTATGCCGCGACCGTCGCCGCCTCGTCGGGACCGGCCGCGCGCAGCGCGTCGGCCACGGCGGCAGTCTTGGCCAGCCGTGACCGGGTGGCGGTGGCTGCCGCCGAGGCGGCGACGACGTCAGCGAGGAGCACGGGTCGAACCTAGCTGGCGCCGGGGACAGCCGTCGGGGGTCAGGCCCTCGCGAGGATGCTCTGCAGGTCTGCCGACTCGAACCCGTGGGCCTCTGCCACCGGGGCGTAGGTGACCGCGCCGTCGTGGGTGTTGAGCCCGAGCGCCAGGGGACGGTTCGCCGCGAGGGCGTCGCGCCATCCCTGGTTGGCGAGCTGCACGGCATACGGGAGGGTGACGTTGGTGAGCGCGTAGGTGCTGGTGTGCGGCACCGCGCCGGGCATGTTCGCGACGCAGTAGAACACCGAGTTGTGGACCTGGTAGGTCGGGTCGGCGTGGGTCGTCGGGCGCGAGTCCTCGAAGCAACCGCCCTGGTCGATGGAGATGTCGACCAGCACCGAGCCGGGCTTCATCCGCGAGACCTGCTCGTTGGTGACCAGCTTCGGGGCCTTCGCGCCGGGCACGAGGACGGCGCCGATGACGAGGTCGGCGTCCTCGATGGCACGCTCGATCTCGTAGCTGTTGGAGGCGACCGTCTGGCAGTGCCCTTGGTAGATCGCATCCGCGTGGCGCAGCTTGGCGATGTCGCGGTCGAGCAGGAGGACCTCCGCCTGCATGCCGAGGGCGATCGCGGCGGCGTTCATGCCCGAGACGCCGGCGCCGATGACGACGACCTTCGCGGCATACACGCCACTCACCCCGCCCATGAGCACCCCGCGGCCGCCCTGGGCGCGCATGAGGGTGTGGGCACCGACCTGGGGTGCCAGCCGTCCGGCCACCTCCGACATGGGGGCAAGCAGCGGCAGCGAACGGTCGGGGAGCTCCACGGTCTCGTAGGCGATGCCGGTGACCTTGCGCTTCACCAGCTCCTCGGTCAGCGGCTTGTCGGCGGCGAGGTGCAGGTAGGTGAACAGGGTCTGGCCCTCGCGCATCCGGTGGTACTCGGGCTCGATCGGCTCCTTGACCTTGAGGATGAGGTCGCCCGTGCCCCAGACGTCGTCCGCGGTGTCGAGGATCGTGGCACCGGCGGCGACGTAGTCCTCGTCGACGATGGACGACCCGACCCCGGCATCCTTCTCGACGTAGACCTCGTGCCCGTTGACGACGAGCTCGTGCACGCCTGACGGGGTGATCGCCACGCGGTACTCGTTGTTCTTGACCTCGCGCGGAATGCCGACCTTCATCACAAGCCTCCTGGTTGCAGTGGTCCTCGAACAATGGCGGAAGCACGCCAGCGTGCCAACCTCAGCCTTCCAGACGCCGAGGCCCGGTGAGGTGGAATCGAGCCTGATGCGTCTTCCCCTCAGGCTCGGCTGCGCGGCGCCAACGCCCTCGGGCGGCAGAGAGGGCTGGCCGGTGAAGCCGTGGGGGAGCGGCTGGGCAGGAGTGGCCCGGTGGAGGTGCTCGGCGTGGGCGCCGGTCGGCTCAGGGCGCGATGGTGGACGAGTGCAGCAGTGCACCGATCAGGGCCGAGCGCCAGGCCAACGGGGCCTGCGCGGGGGTCCGGCACGACGCGCTGCCGCAGGCGCACACCCAGATCCAGCCACGAGCCCCGCGCAGGACGCGCGGGTGGTGGCTGGTCGTGCGGTGGATGGTCTGCGTGCTCACGTCTTCGACGGTAGGAGCCGCCGCATGCCGCCGCGGGCGGACGCGCCGGGGATCGGCTGAGTTCGTGACGGAGAAGGGCCGAACGGCTGATCTGCGCCCACCCTCAGCGGACGATGAGGGCGACCGCGGCCACGGCCGAAGCCACCAGAACGGCTTGGTCGAACCGCCGCTGGCTGAGGCGGCGAGCCGTGTGCAGGCCGGCCCAGCAGCCCAGCAGCACGAACGGAGCGAGCAGCAGGGTGCGTCGCACGGTGTGGGGACCGAACAACCCGAGCCCGAAGCTGAAGGGCAGCTTGCAGAGGTTCACCCCGAAGAACAGCAGGGCGCTGGTCCCCAGGAACCGGAGCTTCTCGACCCCCTGGGCGACCAGGTAGAGCGTCGTCACCGGACCGGCGGCGTTGGCCGTCATGGTGGTGAAACCCGCCGCGACGCCGGTCGCGATCGCTGCGGTTCGCGACCTGCCGATCCTCCCTTCGTCGGGTGACCGCCAGCGCAGCGCGAGCTGGAGGGTGGTCAGGACGAGCAGCAGGACCCCGATGGACTTGCGCAGGACGAGGTCGTCGACGACCGCCAGGAACGCGGCGCCGAGCGCGAGGCCCGGTAACACTGCCGGAATGAGGCGGCGCAGCAGGCTCCAGTCGGCTTCGCGCCGGTAGTGCCACACGGCCACCACGTCACCGATCAGGAGCAGCAGCAGGATCGCCGCGGTCGACTCCCGGGTCGGCATCACGCTCGCGAAGATGGCGACGCTGATGCTGCCGAGACCACCGATCGCGGTCTTGGCGTACCCGATCAGCAGCGCCGCGACGACGAGCAGCAGGGCCTCGAGCACGCGTCGACCCTAGCCGCCACCGCCGCCACCGTCGGGACCAATGACCCTGTGGCCGGGTCTCGACGGCCGCCACGATCGTGACGCACCCCTGTTCCCCGGAAGGCTGGAGAAGACCCATGGAACCCAAGGCCGGACGCCGCCCCATCGTCGTGGGCTACGACAGCTCCTCGGCCGGACAGCCGGCCTTCGACTGGGCCCTGCGCGAAGCCCAGCGACGCGAGGTGCCGCTTCACCTCATGGTCTCCAGGGGGGTCATGTATGCCGCCGCGCCGACCGTCGGCGCCGCGTCGCCGTGGCCGTACGACATCACCGGAGAACTCGTGGAGGAGGCGAAGAGCTTCGCGGCCGCACGGGCTTCCGGCGTCCCCGTGGTGACCCACTCGGCCTTCGGGTCGCCGGCATCCGTGCTCGTGAACGCCTCGAATGAGGCGGCGATGGTGGTCGTCGGCCGCAGGCACCACACGGTGCTCGGTGAGGCGGTGGCGGGCTCGACGTCGACCCAGGTCGTCGCTCACGCCGCGTGCCCGGTCGTCGTGGTGGACCAGGACCACGACGTGGCCACGGATGCGCCGATCGTCGTCGCTGTGGACGGCTCGGCGTCCAACGACGCTGCCCTGGCGTTCGCGTTCGAGCGGGCGGCGGCCCTGGGAGCGTCGGTCGTGGCGGTCCACGCGTGGTGGCTCGACGTGCCCGGACGGGTCGGAGGGTCGTGGCTCAACGAGGACCAGGTGGAGGAGCTGAGGAAGGCCGAGCAGGCGCTGCTGGACGCGTCGGTGGCCACGTGGACCGACAAGTACCCCCACGTCCCGGTCCGCAGGGTGCTCACCCGGGACCTGCCCGTCGACGCCGTGCTCGCCGAGGCCGAGGGAGCGCAGCTGGTCGTGGTCGGCAGCCGCGGTCATGGCGGCTTCACCGGGCTCGTGCTGGGATCGGTCAGCCAGGGTCTCCTGCACCACGAGCGGCCCTGTCCGCTGGCCGTGGTCCACCCAGGACGGTGAGGTCCACCCAGGGCGATGAGGTGCTCAGGGCGATGAGGTGCTCAGAGCGCTTGGCTGTGCTCGACTAACCTCAGCGCCCGGTCCGAGAGCTCCCGTCCCCACTCGTACGCCGCGTCGCTCGACCCCTCGACCAGGGGGCCTTGGCTGCCTTCGACGAAGAAGGTCTGGGGCGTGGCCAGCTGGACGTATCCCAGTCGCTTGAAGCGACGGGCCGCGGCGTGGGCGGCCGAGCCGGGGAGCCGAGGGTGGCTCACCTTGGTGTCGAAGGCTGCGGTCACCGGGTGGCGACCGGTGCCGGCGGTGTGGGACAGCCCGTCCAGCCACTCCCGCAGGCCCGACTCCGACGGCTGGTCACCGACACGGCGCTGCCGTCTCGCATCCTCACGGGTTGACTCCCGGCTCAGTCCGAAGGCGTGGGTCGGCGCACCGGCCACCACCATCGTGACGTTCTCGGGTAGCGGTGACGGGGCTCTACTGCACTCGACGAGGTCCACGTCGAAGGTCGACGACAGGCCCAGGGCGACCGCTTCGGCAACAGCCTTGGTGTTGCCGAACATCGACTCGTAGACGACGAGTGCGGACGGCCGTGTGGGGTCGTGGGACAGGCCGGTGGTGCTCATGACTCGCTCTTTCCGGTGACCAGGCGGGGCACCTGCTGTGCTCCGCACACCTCCACTGTCTTGCCTGACCCGGACTCGCGACAGGGACGAAGGGCCCCTGCCTCGAGCGTCGGCGGAGGATCCGGGACCTAGGCCCCGTGCCAGGTCGCGGCTGCGGACAGACAGTGGGTGCAAGGACGGTCGCCGGCCGAACCGAAAGGCTTGAGATGAAGCGGGACACCTCCGTCGTCGTCGGCTACGACGGCTCCGGTCGCGCCAGGAGCGCAGTGCTCTGGGCGGCGCGCGAGGCTGCGCAGCGTGGCCTGGCCCTCAGGCTGGTCCGGGCGATCCCTTACGGCTCGACGAGCGCGGGCGATGACGACGGCACGCACCAGGAGGCTGGTCTCGTGATGGAGGGTGGGCTCCGGTTGGCGTCCACGCTGCTCGACAAGCACCGCGTCAGCGGGGTGTGCATCCCAGGACACGCAGCGGGAGTCCTCGCGGCCGAGTCCTCGCGGGCTGCCCTGCTGGTCGTCGGCCAGCGCGCCCAGGACGGGCCGGTGTCCAGTGCGGTCGGCTCGACCTCGCTGGTGCTGGCTGACCACGTCCGCTGTCCTCTGGTCGTCGCGCGGGGCGCGATCGATGCCCGGCGTGCCCATCTCCCGGTGGTCGTGGGGGTGGGCGCGGACCTCACGTCGCGGGCCGCGCTGGACTTCGCGGCATACACGGCACAGTTGCGTGGGGTGCCGCTGACCATCGTCAGCGCCTGGTCGCTGCCACCGGCGAGGGAGTGGGCTCGCGTCGCAGCGGGCTTCGACTCCGCGGCCCAGTGGGTGCGCGCCGTGGCGGCAGCCGCCGCGGAGGCGGCTCACACGACCGAGGGGCAGGTCCATGAGCTCTGCCCTGCGCTGGCGACCCGGACGCGGGTCGAACGGCTGGACCCGGCCGCCGCGCTGGTGCACAGCTCTCGTCGGGCCGGGTTGGTGGTCATCGGTGCGACCATGGAGCCGTGTGCGCGGTCGCAGGACATCGGTGCCTGGCGCGGGCTGGGCCGCGTCGGGACGACGGTCCTGGGGCGAGCCGGGTGTCCCGTGGTGGTCGTGCCGGACCTGTAGGGCAGGCGGCAGAGTCCCCTCTCGGCTGGGTGCCGTCCTCGGTCAGGACCGCGCCTGCTGGGCGTGGGCCGATCCGTGGCGTGAGTTCGCGGTGGCCACGTCGTGCGCCCTCGGGGTGATGACCGCCACCGGGCAGTGGGCGTCGTGGAGGACACCTTGTGACGTCGATCCGAGGATGAGTCCCTTGGTGGCGCCACGGCCCCGGGCAGCGACCACGAGCAGGGCGGCGTTGGCGCTCTGCCGGACGAGCTCGTCCACCGCATGACCGCGCACGACGTGTCGGCGGACGTCGACGGTCGGGAACTCGGCGGCGAAGCCGGCCAGGGACTGAGCGACGGCGGCGCGCTCCCGCTCCTCGACCTCCCGCGCCTCGCCCGCCATGGGCGGTGCTTCGGCGTCGTCGAGGGGAAGGTCCCAGGTGTGGACGACCGTGATCCCCCCACCACGCCGGGAGGCGGCCTCGAAGGCGAACCGGAGGGCCTCGGTCGGGTCGGTGGAGCCATCCACGCCGACGACGACGCGCAGGTCGGGCACCGAACGGCTCGGTGCCTCACGGACCACCACGACCGGGCAGTGCGCACGAATGGCGACCTGGGACGACACCGAGCCCATGAGGAGGCCGCGGACGCGGCCGAGCCCCCGCGCGCCGACGACCACCAGGTCTGCGGTGCGGGACGCCTCGACCAGGGCCTCGCTCGGCTCGTCGTCCACCGTGTGTCCCGTCACGAGCAGCTCGGGGTGACGGAGTCTGGCGTGGTCGACGGCGGCGGTGCAGCCGTGCTCGGCGGTGGTCGCGATGACATCCGACGGCTGCCTGCTGGGCTCGCCGGGGACGCCCGAGCGGGCGGCCGGGTAGCCGGACGTGAACGCCCTCAGGACCACCAGTGGGGAGCCGAGCAGCGCGGCTTCGGTGGCTGCCCAGTCGAGGGCACGTTCGCCGTGCGGCGAGCCGTCGACTCCGACCACGACGGGCCGGCGGGTGTCGGGATGTAGGGACATGGTCTCTCCTGGCGTTGCGGTGTACACCTCACGGTGCTGCTGGTCGCGGGTTCCCCACAGGGCACTTCGTCCCGGAGCCGGTGCGGCGTGCGCCCGACGGGTTCGCGAGGGGGCTGGCAGCGGCCCCAGGTGCGGTGCGGGCAGCGTCCGACGCCGTGTCACCCGTCGGCAGGTCGGATCGGGAGCACGACGACGGTCCGGGGCTGGGCGACGTCAGGCTCATCGACATAGACCTCCCAGGAGTCGCCGGCGGGTCTCATGTCGTGACAGGCAGCGAAGGCGTGCAGGGCCTCGTGTGCGTGACGGGCCTGCGCGTAGTCACCCCTGTGGGTGGTGCGCAGCGCCGGGCCACCCGGCAGGTGTGACCCCATGACGACGCCCTGGCCGAGCGGCATCCCGCTGACGGGATAGCCCGCCTCGATGTGCAGGCTGCCGTCGGCCTGCGGGAGGATCTTGGCGAACGGCGGCCCGGAGAGCGTGATGCCGTTGCCCTGGGCGACTACTGGCACCCGCCCGAATGCCCCCGCGAGGAATGCGCCGATCTCGGGCTCACCCACCGTGCCACGGACGACCAGCGTGGCTTGGTCCCGCAGGGTCGCGAGCTCGATCCGGTACCCGTCACGACTCACGTCGGGCCCCGATCCGCCCGCCACACCAGCGGGCCCCGGGTCGGGCTGGACCGGCGACATGTCAGACCCCCCACACCTGCGACGGCAGGGACAGGGCACGGGTGATCGCTCGCAGGTTGGCGGTGTGCAGCTCTACCCGCACGACCGCATTGCGGGGTCCTCCGGAGAAGTCAGCGAAGACGTACGGGTAGGAGGGGGGACCCACGCCCTCGAGGGCCAGCAGCACGCTGTCGGGCGCCACCGCGGAGGTCAGACCAAGGGTCTGCGCGGTCACCCGCCGACCGTGTGAGAGGGCGGTGTTGATCGCACGGATCTGTTCGAGCTCGACCGTGTGTGTCGTGGGGGCCAGGCTGTGCTCGATCATGTCTCTCCTTGGTGGCGGGTTGGTAGCGCAACCTCCTCCATGGTGCGGTCAGGCGGTGAGGACGACCTTGAGGGCCTGCGTCCGCGCCGCGTCTGCGAACACGTCATACGCCTCGAGGAAGTCGCCCAGACCGAACCGGTGGGTGACGAACCGTGCCACGTCGACCTGCCCGCTGGCGACGAGCCGCAACAGTGTGGGCGTCGAGTACGTGTCGACGAGTCCGGTCGTGATGGTCACGTCCTTGATCCAGAGGTCCTCGAGGTGCAGGACAGCCGGTCCGCCGTGGACCCCGACGTTGGCCACGGTTCCGCCTGGTCGCACCAGCGACGTGCACTGTTCGAACGTCGCGGGGATACCCACCGCTTCGACGGCCACGTCCGCGCCAAGCCCGTCGGTGAGCCCACGGACGATGGCGACAGCGTCTTCGCGCGAGGGGTTGATGGTGACATCGGCGCCGAACCGCTTCGCGGCCTCGAGGCGGGAGTCAGCGAGGTCGATCGCCACGACGTGGGCCGGACTGAACAGCCTGGCACCCATGATCACCGAGAGGCCGATGGGGCCTGCGCCGACGACCGCGACGGTGTCGCCGGGTGCGACCTTGCCGTTCAACACCCCGACCTCGTAACCCGTCGGCCCGATGTCGGCGAGCATGAGCACTTCCTCATCACTCACGCCATCGGGGACCGGGAACGTGGAGGTGTCGGCGAACGGCACCCGGACGAGCTCGGCCTGCGTGCCGTCGATCTTGTGACCCAGGATCCAGCCACCGCCACCCAGGCACTGTCCGTAGCGACCTTCGCGGCAGAACCTGCAGGCCCCGCACGAGGTGATGCAGGACACGAGGACCCGGTCGCCGGGCTTGACGTTCTTGACCCCTGCGCCGACTTCCTGCACCGTGCCGACCGCCTCATGACCCAGGATGCGTCCGGGCGTGACCGCGGGCACGTCGCCCTTGAGGATATGCAGGTCAGTACCGCAGATGGTCACGGCGTCAACCTTGACGATCGCGTCCGTGTCAGCCGTGATGGCCGGGTCGGGGACGTCCTCTCACGCCTTCTGGCCGGGGCCGTGGTAAACGAGTGCCTTCATGTCTGTCCACTCCTAGATCAGGGCGGCCCGGGTGGCTGCCCACCCCCCAGTGGAGCCGGGGGCTGACCTCGGGGACAGTGCCTTAGGTCCCGCCGCGGAATGCTTCCCGTTGCAGGGCATGCCGATTCATGCGGCGGCCGGGCGCTGGACGATGGACCTCGGGGACCCACCCCAACGCGCCGGGCGCGCTGGTCACGCCAGGCGCTGCGCGCCGAGGCTGGTCCAGTCACTGCGGGCCCCGCGCACCAGGATGTACAGAGCAGGGACGCACCAGGCCCAGATGCCCCACCCGAAGAGCATCAGCAATACGTGGAACGTGATCACGCCCACCCAACCGACGCGCGCTGCCGAACCGCCGCGCAGCAACAGCGCCCCCATGAGCAGCTCTGCGGCCGCCAGGGCCAGCCCCCACCAGACCGGGGCGGCCATGAAGACGTCAGCCCAGCCGGTCCGCACGAACCCGAACAACGGGTGGTCGGCGAAATGGCGGTACGTCTCGGTGTCCGCAGCGACGATGCCGACGTGGATCCCGCCCATCGCGAGGAAGAAGCCTCCCACCGCCCTGGTGGCGGCAGGGACGATGCTGGCCGGCTTGGGCGGCGAGGGTCGACTGTTCCGTGCGATCAGAGCGTTTCGTGACCCCAGGTTCGTGGTCATCAGGTCCACCTCCACTCCCACGATCGTGCGTGCGCGTGGGGCCTCGAAGGGCCGAAGGTCCTGAGGTGCGGCGATGCCGGGCCGGTAAGGGGGCCAGAAAAGCCAGATGCAGGGGCTTTCGCCCCGGCAGTGGTGTCCGGAGGGGGACTTGAACCCCCACGCCCGATAAAGGGCACTAGCACCTCAAGCTAGCGCGTCTGCCATTCCGCCACCCGGACAAGGTGCTTCACAGGCCCCTTGGGGAGCGCCTGCTGCGACCCGGAACGATAGCACGCAGGCCACCTCTTCTCCCAAACGGCCCAGCCCCCAACGAAACCCGGCGAACCGTCACGGGCACGGCATACCCGACGCGCCTAGTCTGGACGCCATGAGCGAGGTCACCGAGCCCACCAGCCCCGTCGACGAGGTCGTGCGCCTGTGCCGCGACCTGATCCGCATCGACAGCACCAACTACGGCGACGGCAGCGGACCCGGCGAGCGTGAGGCCGCCGACTACGTCGTCGCGCAGCTGCGCGAGGTCGGGCTGGAACCCACCGTGGTCGAGAGCGACCCGGGTCGCACCAGCGTGGTGGTGCGGATCGAGGGGGAGGACCGCGAGCGACCGGCCCTCTGCATCCACGGGCACCTCGACGTCGTGCCGGCGAACGCCGGTGACTGGCAGGTGGACCCGCTCGGTGCAGAGCTCAAGGACGGCTGCATCTGGGGGCGCGGTGCGGTCGACATGAAGGACATGGACGCGATGATCCTGGCCAACATCCGCGATCTCGCCCGTCGGGGCGCCAAGCCGCCGCGCGACGTCGTCTTCGCCTTCTTCGCCGACGAGGAGGCGGGTGGGGTCAAGGGCAGCCACCACGTCGTCGACCACCACCCCGAGCTCTTCGAGGGAGTCAGTGAGGCGGTCTCCGAGGTGGGCGGCTACAGCGTCACCGTCCCCACGGCCGACGGCCAGACGCGCGCGTACCTGGTGCAGACCGCCGAGAAGGGCATCCTCTGGCTGCGGCTCACCGCCCACGGCCGCGCCGGCCACGGCTCGGTGCCCAACGACGAGAACGCCCTCGTCCGCCTCGCCGAGGCGATCACCCGGGTCAACGAGCACAAGTGGCCCCGCGAGTACATCGCCTCGGTCCGCGAGCTGCTCGACGGCTTGTCCGACCTGACCGGCACGCCCTACTCCGACGAGGACCTCGACGAGCTCCTCGACCACCTCGGCGGAGCCCAAGGGTTCGTGCGCGGGACCCTCCAGGACACCGCCAACTTCACGATGGCCGAGGCCGGCTACAAGCACAACGTCATCCCGCAGAGCGCCTCGGCATCCCTCGACTGCCGGTTCCTGCCGGGTCACGACGACGAGCTCCTCGACACCATCCGGGAGCTGGCCGGCGAGCACGTCACGGTCGACATCGTCCACCGGGACATCGCCCTCGACGCGCCCTTCGAAGGTCCGCTCGTCGACGCGATGAAGGCTGCCCTGCTGGCTGAGGACCCCGGCGCCGAGGTGCTGCCCTACTGCCTGTCGGGGGGCACGGACAACAAGGCCCTGAGCAAGCTCGGCATCACCGGCTACGGCTTCGCCCCGCTCCAGCTCCCGGCCGACCTGGACTTCGCGCCGATGTTCCACGGCATCGACGAGCGCGTGCCCGTGTCCGCGCTCGAGTTCGGCACGCGGGTCCTCCAGCGCTTCATCGCCACCTGCTGACGGTATGCCGCGTCGCCTGCGACGCGGCATACCCAGCCGGTGCCGGGCCGCGCGTCAGTGCGGGCGGGGCACGCGGATGATCTTGCGACGCAACCAGGTCCGCTGCTGGCCACCGAGGTAGATCCGGGTGCGGTGGAGCTCCCAGTGGCCGTACTCGGCATGCTCGGTCAACGTCCGGCGGATGTCGGATCGTGAATCTGTTCGCGTGAAGCTCACCACGCGGTACTCGTACTCAACCATCGAGCGCCATTTTGCCGCAGAAACCGCTACCGTCGGGACATGACCGCAGACCCGCGTGGCGCGCTGGCCAACCTCATGACCGCGTTCGAGCGGCACCTCGAGGCATCGGCCTCCAAGCGGGGCGAGGAAGACCCGACCGTGATCGCGGCGTACGACGACCTGGCCGACGCCTTCGCGTCCTACGACGACGCCCTCCTGCAGGCCTACGGCGAGATGACGCCCCTCGACATCTATGACGGTGACGACGACGAAGACGACGACGACGAAGACGACGAGGACCGCGAGGACGACGAGGACGACGACGAGCTCGACGACCACGGCGACGAGGACGGCGACGGCAGCGTCTACTCGGGCCTCGACGACGCGGACTACGACGTCGAGCGCTGAGCCGTCAGGTGGACCTGTGGTCCACCTGACCTCAGGCAGACACCTCGTCGAGGGCGGCCACGAGCTCCTCGGGCAGCTCGAGCGACTCGCTGGCCAGTGAGGTCCGCAGCTGGGCGGTGGTGCGGGCCCCGACCACGGGACTGACGACACCGGGACGGTCCCGCACCCACGCCAGGGCGACCTCGGTGGGACTGACGTCCAGTCCCTTGGCGGCGATGGCCAGCGCTTCCACGATGCCGGTGCTGCGGTCGTCGAGGTAGCGCGCGGTGAAGCGCGGGAAGTCCCGCGAGGCAGCGCGGGAGTCGGCCGGGATCCCGTTGCGGTACTTGCCGGTCAGGACTCCGCGGCCGAGCGGTGACCAGGGGAGCAGCCCGAAGCCGAGGGCCTGCGCGGCGGCGAGGAGGTCGGGCTCGGCCGTGCGGTTCGTCAGGGAGTACTCCACCTCGTTGGCCACCAGTGGCACCCGCGCCTGCTCCAGCAGCGACATGGCGCGGGCGACCTGCCACCCACTGAAGTTGGAGACGCCCACGTAGCGGGCCCGGCCGGTGTTGACGGCCCACTCCAGCGCCGACAGCGTCTCGGTGAGCGGGGCCTCGTCGGACCACGTGTGCACGAGCCACAGGTCGACGTGGTCGGTGCCGAGTCGTTCGAGCGAGGTGTCGAGCTGGCCCAGCAGGCTGTGCCGCGAGGTGTCGACGACCCGGTGGCCCGACCGCCGCGAGATGCCCGACTTGGTGCAGATGACGAGGTCCTCGCGGGCCACGTCGTCGTCGATCAGCCGGCCGATGATCTCCTCGGACGCGCCGTCGGAGTAGCCGTGGGCCGTGTCGACCAGGGTGCCCCCGGCGTCGAGGAACGTGCGCAGCTGCTCGCGCGCGCCCTCCTCGTCGGTCGTCCGGCCCCAGGTCATCGTGCCGAGGGCAAGGCGGGACACCGACAGCCCGGAGGTCCCCATTCGTCGCTGGCGCATGGTTCCGTACGGTAGTCGGCCCGCACCGCCGTCTCGCGGTGCACCCGCCGCTAACCTCGCTCCCATGGAACTCGGAGTGAACCTCGGCTACTTCGGCATGGGTGTCGACCAGGACAACGTCGCCGTCGCGCAGGAGGCCGACCGCCTCTGGTATGCCGTGGCGTGGGCCGCCGAGGCGTACGGGTCGGACGTGCCCACGGTGCTCTCGTGGATCGGGGCGCTCACCGAGCGGATCGACCTCGGGGCCGCGGTCATGCAGATCCCGGCGCGGACTCCCGCGATGACGGCGATGACCGCGGCCACCCTCGACACGCTCTCGAAGGGTCGCTTCCGGCTCGGGCTGGGGGTCAGTGGCCCGCAGGTCAGCGAGGGGTGGCACGGGGTGCCCTTCGCCGCGCCGCTGGGGCGCACCCGCGAGTACGTCGAGATCGTGCGGATGGCGCTGCGCCGCGAGAGCCTCGCCTACTCCGGGCGGCACTTCACGTTGCCGCTGCCAGACGGCCCGGGCAAGGCCCTCAAGCTCACGGTGCACCCGCCGCGCCCCGACCTCCCCATCTACCTCGCAGCGGTGGGGCCGAAGAACCTCGAGCTGGCCGGTGAGGTCGCCGACGGCTGGCACGCGATCTTCTTCAGCCCCGAGCACTCGGGCGACCTCGTGCAGTCCGTCGTGACGGGGCGCCGCCGTGCCGGGAAGGGGACCGAGGAGGACCCGCTCGAGGGCTTCGACCTCGCGCCGTCGGTGCCGGTCGTCATCGCCGACGACGTGGAGGCCGCGGCTGACGCGATCCGGCCCTACGCCGCGCTCTACATCGGGGGCATGGGGTCGCGCGAGCAGAACTTCTACAACCAGCTCGCCGTCCGCATGGGGTTCGAGGAGGCTGCCGCGCAGGTCCAGGACCTGTTCCTCGCCAGGCAGCACCGCGACGCGGCGGCGGCCGTGCCCTTCGAGTTCATCGACGCCACGGCCCTCATCGGGCCTCGCGACCGGATCCGTGACCGGATGGCGAGGTACGCCGAGGCAGGCACCGGCACCCTGTCCATCGCCCCGTTCGCGGGTGGTCTCGAGGACCGGCTGCATGTCGTGCGGACGATGGCCGAGCTGATGGGGGAGACTGGCCTCTGACCTCGGCGCCGCACCGCTCCCGGAACCACTGAACCGAAAGCAGACCGTTGACCCTGAGCTATCTCGACGCCCTCATCCTCGGCATCGTCGAAGGCCTGACCGAGTTCCTCCCGGTCTCCTCCACCGGCCACCTGACCATCACCGAGAAGCTGCTCGGCCTGACGGTCGACGCCCCGGGGGTCACGGCCTACACCGCGGTCATCCAGCTCGGCGCGATCGTCGCCACGCTGCTGTACTTCCGCAAGGACATCGTGCGGCTGCTCGGTGCCTGGTTCGCCGGGCTCGGCAGCGCCCAGGCTCGCACCCACCACGACTACCAGCTCGCCTGGGCGGTCATCGTCGGCTCGATCCCGGTGGGGATCGTCGGCTTCGCCGCCAAGGACCTCATCAGCGGGGGCCTGCGCAGCCTGTGGGTCGTCGCCACCGCCCTCATCGCCTGGAGCGCCGTGATGTGGCTCGCCGAGAGCCGTCATGCGGCGTTGACCACCCGGGGTGAGGAGCGCGGTGAGGGACAGGTGACGCTGACCGACGGGATCGTCATCGGCCTGGTCCAGTGCGCAGCCCTGGTGCCGGGGGTGTCCCGCTCGGGTGCGACGATCTCGGCCGGGCTGTTCCGAGGCCTGGACCGGCTCACCGCGACCAGGCTGTCGTTCTTCATGGCGATCCCGGCCCTCACGGCAGCCGGTGTCTTCGAGCTGTTGAGCGAGACCGACCACCTCAAGCTACTCGGCGTGGGCCCGATCATCCTCGGCGTCATCGTGTCCTTCGTGGTGGCCTACGCGTCGATCGCCTGGCTGCTCAAGTTCGTCAGCAGCAACAAGATCACGGCCTTCGTCTGGTACCGCGTGGCCCTCGGCCTCGTGCTGCTCGTGGTGCTGGCGGCCGGGTGGATGACGGCGACATAGGCGCCTACAGCCACCCGGACTTCCGGAAGGCGCGGTAGAGGCCGAAGCAGGCGGCCGCCATGATGCCCACGACGATGAAGTAGCCGTAGTGCCACTTCAGCTCGGGCATGTTCTCGAAGTTCATGCCGTAGATGCCGGCGATCATCGTGGGGACGGCGGCGATGGCGACCCACGCCGAGATCTTGCGCATGTCTGAGTTCTGCTGGACGGTGATCTGGGCCAGGTGCGCGTTGAGGATGTCGGTGAGCAGCCGGTCGTAGGACTCCACGTGGTCGATGACGCGCAGCAGGTGGTCGGCCACGTCCCGGAAGAGCAGCCGCACCTCCTTCTGCGGCAGCGGCGACCGTGACCCGTCGTGGAGCATCTTGAGCGGTGCCGCCAGGGGGACGGCTGCGCGCCGGAACTCCAGGACCTCGCGCTTGAGCCGGTAGATGGTGGCCGAGCTGACCCGGTTGGCGCCGGTGAACACCGACGCCTCGATGTCCTCGAGGTCCTTCTGGAGCTCGGCGTCGATGGAGACGTAGTTGTCGACGAGGCTGTCCATCACCGCGTGCACGACCGCGATGGCCCCGAAGCGCAGCGCGTCGGCATTGCCCTCGAGGCCGTGGCGCACCCCCGCGAGCGGGTTGGCCTCGCCGCGCCGCACGGTGACGACGAACCGGTCCCCGACGAAGAGCATCACCTCGCCGGTCTCGACGTCCGAGGTCTCCTCGATGTACCTCAAGGTCTTCATCACCACGAAGATGGTGTTGTCGAAGAGCTCGACCTTGGGCCGCTGGTTGCCCTTGACGGCGTCCTCGACCGCCAGCGGGTGGAGCTTGAGCTCGTCGTTGACGAGGTCGAACTCGGCGTCGGTCGGGTTCTTCAGCCCGATCCACAGGAACGCGTGCGGGTCGTCGCCACCGCGAAGGTCCTCGAGGGCGTCGCTGAGGTCGCCGCACGGAAGCCGCCGGCCTTGGCGGTAGATGGCCTGGTCCACGATCACGGGCCTACTCCACCACGTCCCGGGCAGTCCCGCGAGCAACCCGCCGTGAAGTTGGACGCCGCGCCGTAGAGTGCGCACGTGCCCACCGTCCTGCTGGTCCGCCACGGCCACTCGAGCGCCAACGGGGACGGTGTCCTCGCGGGCCGGCTGCCCGGCATGCACCTGACCGAGAAGGGCCGTGAGCAGGCCGAGCGGCTCGCCGAGCGGTTCCGCGACCTGCCCGTGGTGCGGGTGGTGAGCAGTCCCCTCGAACGCTGTCTCGAGACCGCCGCGCCCCTCGCAGCAGCCGCCGGCCTCGAGGTCACGGTGGACGACGAGCTGCAGGAGTGCGCCTACGGCGCCTGGACCGGTCGCGCCCTCAAGGACCTGGCCAAGGAACCGTTGTGGCGGACCGTCCAGGACGACCCCGAGACCGCGCGCTTCCCCGACGACGACCGGTATGCCGCCGAGAGCCTGCGCGAGATGAGTGACCGGGTCGTCGCCGCGGTGCGGCGCCACGACGCCGAGGTCTCGGCCGCCTCGGGGCAGTCCGCGCTGTGGGTCGCGGTCACGCACGGCGACCTGCTGAAGGCGACGCTGGCCGAGGCGACCGGGTCGGGCCTGGCGAAGTTCCAGCGGTACACCGCCGACCCCGCGTCGGTCTCGGTCGTGCGGTACGGCGACCCGCACACGTTCCTCCTCGCGGCCAACGACCTGGCCCCGGACCTCTCCCGGTTCCAGCCGCCACCGGACGCGCCCGCGTCGGGCGACGCGGCCGTCGGTGGGGGAGCCGGTTAGAGTTTTGCCATGGGGCTCGTCGAGTTTGATCCACCGGACCGGTTCGTCGCCGGCACCGTCGGTCCGCCGGGACAGCGGACCTTCTTCCTCCAGGCGAGCGAGGGACGCCGACTCACCAGCGTCTCGCTGGAGAAGCAGCAGGTGTCCGTCCTCGCCGACCGCATCAACGACCTGCTCGACAGCTATGCCGGGGGAGCGGGCGCCGACCACGCGGCCGCCGAGGTGGTCGACAACGCCCCGCTGGACACTCCCATCGAGGACGACTTCCGCGTCACCACGCTGAGCCTGGCCTGGGACGAGGGCCGACAGGTCGTCGTCATCGAGGCCCTCGACCGTGATCCCGACGACCCGGAGGCCGGGGTCGACCCCGAGGTCCTCGCCGGGGAACCGCGCCAGATGAGGGTCGTGCTGCCCCCGTCGAGGGCGCGCGCGTTCGCGAGGCGCGCCCAGTCCGTCGTCTCGGCCGGCCGACCCCCCTGCCCGTTCTGCGGTGGCCCGCTCGAACCCGAGGGGCACATCTGCCCCCGCGCGAACGGGTACAAGCGCTGACCCAGCCCGCAGGCGGCCCGTCGGTCACCCTCGACCTCCTGACGCGCGCAGACCTGGTGGTGCTCGGGGCGCTGGCCGACGCCTCCAACCTCGCCCTGCTCGTTCGGCTCGAGGACGACGAGGGACCACTGGCCATCTACAAGCCGATCCGGGGTGAGCGACCGCTCTGGGACTTCCCCGACGGGTCGCTGGCCGCCCGCGAGGTCGCAGCCCACCTGATCAGCTCGGCCGGCGGGTGGGACGTGGTGCCCGAGACCGTCCTGCGCGACGGGCCACGAGGTCCCGGATCGGTGCAGCGCTGGGTGGGCGACCCGACGACGGAGCCCGACCTCGTGGTCGACCTCGTCACCCCGGACGCGGTGCCGCCCGGGTGGCTGGCGGTCCTCAGGGGTGAGGACGAACGAGGGCGTCCCGTCGTCGTGGTCCACGAGGACAGTCCGGTGGTCCGCGCCGTCGCCGCCTTCGACGCAGTGATCAACAACTCCGACCGCAAGGGGTCGCACCTGGTCCGCGAGGGTGACCGCCTCCGTGGTTTCGACCACGGCGTGAGCCTGCACGAGGACCCCAAGCTCCGCACCGTCCTCTGGGGTTTCGCCGGCCAGCCGCTGCCCGACGACGACCTGGCCCGGATCACCCGCGTCCGCGACGCCCTCGCGGAATCCGGGTCGCAGCTGCGCACCGAGCTGGCGCCCCTGCTCACCCCCGTCGAGCTGACCGCGTTGCAGGCGAGGTGCGCCGCGCTGCTCGACCACGCGGCATACCCGGTGCCCTCGGGTGACTGGCCGGCCATCCCGTGGCCGCCGCTCTGAGCCCCACCCGTAGGCTTCCGCTGTGATCTCCTGGCCCACCCCATTCCTTCCCGCCGTGCCCGGCACCGGCCATCCCGTCCAGGTGTTCGACTCGGCGACCGGGACGGTCCGCGCGATCACTCCTGGACCCACAGCACGGATGTACGTCTGCGGGATCACGCCCTACGACGCGACCCACATGGGCCATGCCGCCACGTACGTCACGTTCGACGTCCTGGGTCGAGCCCTGCGTGACGCCGGCCACGACGTCGAGTACGTGCAGAACATCACCGACGTCGACGACCCGCTGCTCGAGCGGGCCACCCGTGACGGTGTCGACTGGGAGGACCTCGCCGCGGAGGAGATCGCGCTCTTCCGCGAGGACATGACCGCGCTGGCCGTCATCCCGCCCGACCACTACGTGGGTGTCGTCGAGAGCATCAAACCGGTGGGTGCCGCAGTGCGTGCCCTGCTCGAACAGGGCGCTGCGTACGCCGTCGACACGCCCGACTCCGAGGGCGACGACCTCTACCTCGACATCTCCACCGACGAGGGGTTCGGGGCGGTGTCGAACTGGAGCCGCGCGCAGATGCTGGCCGTCTTCGCCGACCGTGGTGGCGACCCCGACCGCGCGGGCAAGCGCGACCAGCTCGACCCCCTGCTCTGGCGGGCCGCCCGCGACGGAGAGCCGTCGTGGACGGTGGAGGGCCTGCCCACGGGCCGTCCCGGCTGGCACATCGAGTGCACGGCGATCGCCCTCGACCACCTGGGCATGTCGTTCGACGTGCAGGGGGGCGGCACCGACCTGATCTTCCCCCACCACGAGATGAGTGCGACCCAGGCGGTCGTGCTGACCGGGCAGCGACCCTTCGCCCGCACCTACACGCACCAGGCGATGGTGGGTCTCGACGGCGAGAAGATGAGCAAGTCCAAGGGCAACCTGGTCCTGGTCTCGAAGCTGCGCGCTGACGGCATCGACCCGATGGCCATCCGGCTCGCCCTGCTGGCGCAGCACTACCGTTCCGAGTGGTCATGGACCGACGCAGTCCTGGAACAGGCCCAGGCCCGGCTCGAGACGTGGCGAGCGGCGCTGTCGGTCAACTCGGCCCCAGACTCGGCCGACACGGTCGAGGCGATCCGCACCCGCGTCGCAGATGACCTCGACACCCCGGGAGCCCTCGCTGCCGTCGATGCCTGGGCCACGCAGACGCTCCAGCGCGGCGGAGCCGACAGCACCTCCGCAGGAGTCCTGGCCAGGGCCCTCGACGCCATCCTCGGCATCAGGGTCTAGCCCCAACCGCCCCTGGCGGAGCCGGGCGGACCTGGGTCAGCCGGGCCCTTCCTGCCCACGACGTCGCAGGTAGCGCTCGAACTCCCGGGCGATGGCGTCCCCGCTCGCCTCGGGCAGGTCGGCGGTGTCCTGGGCCTCCTCGAGCGACTGGACGTACTCGGCGACCTCCTCGTCGGTGTCGGCGAGCTCGTTGATCCCACGCTCCCAGGCCTTGGCGCCCTCGGTGAGGTCGCCGTGCGGGATCGTGGCGTCGAGGAGCTCCTCGAGCCGCGAGACCAGCGCGAGGGTCGCCTTGGGCGACGGTGAGTGGCCGGCGTAGTGCGGAACCGCCGCCCAGCAGGACAACGACTGCATCCCCGACTGGGTGGCGGCGTCGGCCAGCACCCCGACGATGCCGGTCGGTCCCTCGTAGCGACTCGGCTCGAGGTCGAACCGGTGGATCACGTCGTCGTCGTCGGAGGTGGCGGTGACCGGGATCGGGCGGGTGTGCGCCACGTCGGCCATGAGGGCGCCGAGCGTGAACACGGTGCTCGCCCCCACCTCTTGGGCGAACTCCATCAGCTCGATCGTGAAGGCCCTCCAGCGGAACGAGGGCTCGATGCCCTGGATGAGCACGACGTCGCGGTCCAGCCCGGCCGAGCGGGCGACCAGGATCCGGGTGGTCCGCCAGTGGATCCGGCGACGGCCGTCCTCCAGGACGACCCGTGGCCGGTTGACCTGGAAGTCGTAGTAGTCCTCGGGGTCGAGCGCCGCGATGGCGTCGGCGTCCCACACGTCGATGAGGTGGTCGATCACGGCGGTGGCCGCCTCGCCCGCGTCGTTCCACCCCTCGAAGGCGGCGATCACGACGGGATTGTTGAGCTCCGGGACGTCTTCGAGTTCGATCACCATCGCTCCTTCCTGGAGAGAACACAGCCTTGCCGAAAACACGGTCTTGAGGCCACACCGCCCCTGCGGGCGGCAGCACTGTCGCGCCCAGCCTACGGTCCATGGTGCGGAGGCCTCTGCACGGCTGCGTATAGTCGGGCGCGCCGTCAACCCCCGCACCCCGAAGGCCGTCGCGATGTCGTCTCAGCAACCGCTCGCCCGCGAGCACCCGGCACCGCGCGCAGAGGCCCTTCCCGCCGCGGTCTTCTGGGACATGGACGGCACCCTCGTCGACACCGAGCCCTACTGGATCAACGCCGAGCACTCGATCGTCGAGGAGGCCGGCGGGGTCTGGAACGACGAGTACGCCCACCAGCTGGTGGGCAACGACCTCATGGTCTCCGCCGAGTTCATCCGCGACAACAGCCCGGTCACGCTCGAGCCGGTCGAGATCGTCGAGGACCTGCTCCGGCGGGTCATCGCCCAGGTCAGCGAGCACGTCCCGTGGCGTCCCGGGGCCATCGAGCTGCTCACCGCGCTGGGTGCGGCCGGCGTGCCCAACGCCCTGGTCACCATGTCCTGGCGGTCGCTGGCCGACAGCGTCGTCACCGCGCTCCCGGAGGGCACCTTCGCCGCGGTCATCACCGGCGACGAGGTGGAGCACGGCAAGCCCCACCCCGAGCCCTACCTCGCGGCCGCGCGGGCCCTCGGCGTCGAGGTGGCCGACTGTGTCGCCATCGAGGACTCACCGACCGGGGTGCGGTCTGCCGTCGCCGCGGGCGTGCCGACCTTGGCGGTGCCGCACGTCGTGCCGGTGCCGGTGATCGTGGGGGCGGTCCAGGCCCCGAGCCTGCGCGGGCTCACTCCCCGCGACCTGCGCACCTTGTTCGACGGGGCGCGGCAGTAGGGGTGGACGACCTCACTCGTCGGCGGGGGTGACCTGGCCGGACACGGCGGGGTTGAGCGCGATGAGCGCGGCGTCGGCGGGCAGCGGTGGGGGAGTGCCACCCCAGGCCGGGCAGAACTCGCGGTAGTCGCACCAGTCGCACAGGCGCGACGTCTTGGGCCGCCAGTCGCCGGTGGTGGCCGCCCGCTCGATCGCGGTCCAGACCGCCTTGAGGTTGCGCTCCAGGCTCAGCAGGTCGTGCTCGTCGGGCGTGTAGCGGACGACCTCGCCGTTGCCGAGGTAGACCAGCTGGAGGAGGCGAGGGATCTCTCCCCGCAGCCGCCACAGGACCAGGGCGTAGAACTTCATCTGGAACAACGCCTTGCCCTCGAACAGCTCGCTCGGCGAACGCCCGGTCTTGTAGTCGACCACCCGCATGGCACCGTCGGCAGCCACGTCGAGCCGGTCGACGTAGCCCCGCAGCACCAGCCCGTCGACGTCGGTCTCGACATACAGCTCGCGCTCGGCCGGCTCCAGCCGGGTCGGGTCCTCGAGGGTGAACCACGTCTCGATGAGGGCCTGCGCGTCACCGAACCAGCCGGCCTCGGTGAGCTTGTCGTCGTCGGCGATCATCGCTGCCAGCTCTGGCTCCTGCTCGACCAGGGCCTCCCACTGCGGTCCCAGCAACGCCTGGGCAGCCGCTGGGGTGCGCTCGTCGGCCGGCAGGTCGAAGAGCCGCTCGAGCACGGCGTGCACCAGCGTGCCCCGCGCGGCGGCCGGGCTCGGCGGCGACGGCAGCTTGTCGATGGTGCGGAACCGGTAGAGCAACGGACACTGCTTGAAGTCCGATGCCCGGCTCGGTGAGAGGGCGGGAACCATGCAGCACACGGTATGCCGCGGCGCCGACAACGGGGCCGCGCCGTGCCGTCAGTCCTCGGGCAGGTACCCGAGGTTGGGGGCCAGCCAGCGCTCCGCCTCGGCGACGGTCCAGCCCTTGCGCTCGGCGTAGTCCTCGACCTGGTCGCGGCCGAGCCGGCCCACGACGAAGTACTGCGACTGCGGGTGGGAGAAGTACCAGCCGGAGACCGAGGCCCCGGGCCACATGGCCATCGACTCGGTGAGCTCCATGCCGGTGTTCTCCTCGACCTGGAGGAGGTCCCAGAGCAGGGCCTTCTCGGTGTGGTCGGGGCACGCCGGGTAGCCGGGGGCCGGCCGGATGCCGACGTACTTCTCCGCGATGAGGTCGGAGTTCTTCAGGTGCTCGTCGGGCGCGTAGCCCCAGAAGTCGTGGCGGACCCGCTCGTGCATCCGCTCCGCGAACGCCTCGGCCAGCCGATCGGCCAGCGCCTCGAGGAGGATGGCGTTGTAGTCGTCCATGGCGGCCTTGAACTCGGTGACCTTGTCATGGGACCCGAGGCCCGCGGTGACGGCGAAGGCACCGACGTGGTCGGAGCGTCCGCTGTCCTTGGGGGCGATGAAGTCGGACATGGCGCGGTTGGGGATGCCCTCGCGGTGCTGGCCCTGCTGTCGCAGCGTGTGCAGGGTCGTCGCCACGGTCTGGCGGGACTCGTCGGTGTAGACCTCGATGTCGTCGCCGACCGAACTGGCCGGAAACAGGCCGATGACGCCATTGGCGCGCAGCCAGCCCTCCTCGACGATCTGGTCGAGCATCGTCTGGGCGTCCTGGTAGAGCCGCGTCGCGGCCTCGCCCGTCGCCGGGTTGTTGAGGATGTCGGGGAAGCGACCCTTCATCTCCCAGGCGAGGAAGAACGGACCCCAGTCGATGTAGTCGCGCAGCTCGGCGATCGGGTAGTCCTTGAAGGTGCGGACGAACTGCGTGACTGAGGTGCTGCGGGCCCCCGACTGGCGCCGCAGCAGCTCCTTCTCCTGGGCGGCCACGAAGCGCGGCACCGGCGGACGGTAGCTGCTCCAGTCGATCGGCGTGGCCAGCTCACGAGCCCGCTCGATCGACACGAGCGGGCGCTCGGTCGACTTGGCCGCGTGGCGAGCCCGCAGGGAGTCGAAGTCGGCCTTGACCTCGGCCATCAGCTTGGGCCGCAGCTCGTCGGAGAGCAGCTGCGCGACCACCGGCACCGACCGCGAGGCGTCCTTCACCCACACGACGGGCCCGTGGTACTTCTGGTCCACCTTCACGGCGGTGTGGGCGCGTGACGTGGTGGCGCCCCCGATGAGCAGCGGCAGCTCGAAGCCCTGGCGCTCCATCTCGGCGGCGAAGTTGACCATCTCGTCCAGGCTCGGGGTGATCAGCCCGGACAGCCCGATGACGTCGGCCTTCTCGGCCCTGGCGGCATCGAGGATCTTCTGGGCCGGGACCATCACGCCGAGGTCGACGACGTCGTAGTTGTTGCACTGCAGCACGACCCCGACGATGTTCTTGCCGATGTCGTGCACGTCGCCCTTGACCGTGGCCATGATGACCTTGCCCTTGGCCTTGTTCTCGGCCACCTCGGCCTCGGTCTTCTCGGCCTCGATGAAGGGGATGAGGTACGCGACGGCCTTCTTCATGACCCGGGCCGACTTCACCACCTGGGGCAGGAACATCTTGCCCGCCCCGAAGAGGTCGCCGACGACGTTCATGCCGTCCATCAGCGGACCCTCGATGACCTCGATGGGGCGGCCACCGCGGGCCGAGATCTCCTGGCGGAGCTCCTCGGTGTCGGTCTCGGCGTGCTCGTCCAGACCCTTGACCAGTGCGTAGGTGATGCGTTCGCCCACCGGCAGGGAGCGCCACTCCTCGGCGATCGCCTCCTGCTTGGTGTCGCCGGTGTTGAAGCGGTCGGCGATCTCGAGCAGCCGCTCGGTGGAGTCGGGACGCCGGTTCAGCACCACGTCCTCGATGCGCTCGCGCAGCTCGGCGTCGACCTGGTCGTAGACCACCAGCGCGCCGGCGTTGACGATTCCCATGTCCATGCCCGCCTGGATGGCGTGGTAGAGGAACACGGCGTGGATCGCCTCGCGCACGGCGTTGTTGCCGCGGAACGAGAACGAGACGTTGGAGACGCCGCCCGACACCAGCGCCCCCGGGAGGTTCTGCTTGATCCAGCGGGTCGCGTCGATGAAGTCGGTGCCGTAGGCGGCGTGCTCCTCGATGCCCGTCGCCACCGCGAAGATGTTGGGGTCGAAGATGATGTCCTCGGCAGGGAACCCGACCTCCTTGGTGAGGATGTCGTAGGCCCGCTGGCAGATCTCCTTGCGCCGCTGGAGGGAGTCGGCCTGGCCGTCCTCGTCGAACGCCATCACCACGACCGCCGCGCCGTACTTGCGACACAGCCGGGCGTGCTCGATGAACGGTTCCACGCCCTCCTTCATCGAGATGGAGTTGACGATCGACTTGCCCTGGACGCACTTCAGCCCGGCCTCGATGACCTCCCACTTGGAGGAGTCGACCATGAGGGGGACCCGCGAGATGTCCGGCTCGGTCGCCACGAGCTTGACGAAGCGGTCCATCGCGGCGACGCCGTCGATCATGCCCTCGTCCATGTTGATGTCGATGACCTGCGCACCCGACTCCACCTGCTGGCGCGCGACGTTGAGGGCGGTGCCGTAGTCCTCGGCCTGGATGAGCTTGCGGAACCGCGCGGAGCCCGTGATGTTCGTGCGCTCACCGACGTTGACGAACAACGACTCCTCGGTGACGGTGAGGGGTTCCAGACCGGAGAGCCGCAGGGCCGGCTGGACCTCCACCGGCACGCGGGGCTTCTGGTCTGCGGCCGCCTTGGCGATCGCGGCAATGTGGTCGGGTGTCGTGCCGCAGCAGCCGCCGAGCAGGTTGACCATGCCGGCCTGTGCGAACTCGCCCACGACGGCGGCCATCGCGTCCGGCGTCTCGTCGTACTCGCCGAACGCGTTGGGGAGGCCGGCGTTGGGGTAGCACGAGACGAAGGTGTCGGCGACGCGGGCCAGCTCCGCGGCATACGGCCGCATCTCGGCGGCGCCGAGCGCGCAGTTGAGCCCCACGGCGAGGGGTCGGGCGTGGCGCACCGAGTTCCAGAACGCCTCGGTGACCTGCCCCGACAGGGTGCGTCCCGACGCGTCGGTGATGGTGCCCGAGATGATGACGGGCCAGCGGCGCTCGTGCTCCTCGAACAGCGTCTCGAGGGCGAAGATCGCGGCCTTGGCGTTGAGGGTGTCGAAGATCGTCTCGACGATCAGCAGGTCGCTGCCCCCGTCGACGAGGCCGCGGGCCTGCTCGAGGTAGGCCTCCACGAGCTCGTCGAAGGTGATGTTGCGCTTGCCCGGGTCGTTGACGTCCGGGGAGATCGAGGCGGTGCGGTTCGTGGGGCCGAGGGCGCCCAGCACCCATCGCGGCTGGTCCGGGGTCTTCGCGTTCATCGCGTCACAGGCACGGCGGGCCAGTCGCGCCGACTCGAGGTTGAGCTCGTACGCGAGGTCCTGCATGCCGTAGTCGGCGAGGGAGATCCGCTGGGCGTTGAAGGTGTTGGTCTCGATGAGGTCGGCGCCCGCATCGAGGTATGCCGTGTGGATGCCCAGGATGATGTCCGGCTGGGTGATGCTGAGCAGGTCGTTGTTGCCCTTGAGGTCGCTCTCCCAGTCGGCGAACCGCTCGCCGCGGTAGTCGGCCTCTCCCAGACCCTCACGCTGGATCATCGTGCCCATGGCGCCGTCCATCACGAGGATCCGCTCGGCGAGCGCGGTCTTCAGCTGGTCGGTGGCATCGGGCTGGAGGGTTGCGGAGTCGGACACCGCTCAAGTATGTCCCAGCGGCCGACTGGAGGTTCGGCGCGTTCACGTATCGTCGGCGCATGACCACCCGGGCGCCCGCGCAGGAACCAGTGGAGTCCGGGCACGGGGTGCGGATCGCCCGCGTGGGCGGCGTGCCCGTCTACCTGGCACCGAGCTGGTTCCTCATCGCCGCGGTGATCGTCGCGATCGTGGCGACGCCCTACTTCCCCGACCGGGTCGGCACCGGCATCGGGATCGGCGTGGTCCAGGCACTCCTCCTGCTCGTCAGCGTCCTGGTGCACGAGGCTGCCCATGCCGTCACCGCCCGGGTCTTCAAGATGCCGGTGATCCGCATCGTGGCGAACCTCTGGGGCGGCCACACCTCCTTCGAGGCGGCCCGCAGCACGCCCGGCCGGATGGCCGCCATCGCCGCTGCCGGTCCCGCCGCGAACGCCGTGCTCGCCCTCGTGGGGTGGGTGGTGCTGCTGGCCACCACCGGTGACCGACTCAGCGCGCTGTTGACCGGGCTGGTCATCATCAACGGCTCCCTCGCGGTGCTGAACTTCCTGCCCGGAATGCCCCTGGACGGCGGACAGGTGGTGGAGAGCCTGGTCTGGAAGGCCACCGGCAGCCGGAACAAGGGCTCCGTGGTCGCGGGGTGGTGCGGACGGGTCCTGACCGTCCTGCTCGTCCTGTGGTTCTTCGTCCGGCCCCTTGCCGAGGGCCAGCAGATCGGCTTCGGGACCATCTGGGTGCTGGTCGTCGGGTCGGTGCTGTGGACGGGTGCGAGCGAGTCGATCCGACGGGGGCGGGCGCTCTCCCAGATCGAGGCCCTGCGCGTCTCCCAGGTGATGGAGCCCGCGGTCTACCTCGACCCCCTCACGCCCCTGCGCGTCGCCATCGACCACCCTGCCGCGGTCGTCACGACGGACGCGCGCGGCATACCGTGCCTGCTGCTGTCGGTGGCGGACGGTGCCATCCCTGCGGGGCTCGACCCGGGCGCACCCCTGACGTCGGCCGTCATGCGCATCCCGGAGGCCAACGTCCTCGAGGTCTCGCCCGACGCGAACGCGCTCGCCGTCGTCGAGGTCATGCAGTCGACCGGCCACCCGGCCGTGGTCCTGACGTGGCAGGGACGCGTCTACGGCATCGCGCACGGCCGGCTGGTCAACGAGGCCGCGGCCCACAACTAGACTCGCCGGTCATGAGCGACGCCCCCAGTTCCAGCACACCAACCGCCGTCGGAGCGGACCTGCGCCGGGGACCGTTCGCGGTCGGGGAGCGGGTCCAGCTGACCGACCCCAAGGGGCGACTCCACACCATCAGCCTGGAGGCCGGGCGCGAGTTCCACACCCACCGTGGACGGCTCGCGCACGACGACCTCATCGGTGCCCCGGACGGGTCGGTCGTCCGCAACACGGCCGGCGTGGAGTACCTCGCGCTGCGCCCCCTGCTCTCCGACTACGTGATGTCGATGCCGCGAGGGGCAGCCGTCGTCTACCCCAAGGACGCGGGGCAGATCATCACGATGGCTGACGTCTTCCCGGGTGCCCGGGTCGTCGAGGCCGGGGTGGGCTCGGGGGCCCTGTCGATGTCGCTGCTGCGTGCGGTCGGCGAACACGGCCACGTGCACTCGTTCGAACGACGCGAGGACTTCGCCGACATCGCCAAGGGAAACGCGCGCGTGTTCTTCGGGCAGGACCACCCGGCCTGGCAGGTCACCGTCGGTGACCTCGTCGAGTCGCTGCCGGCGGCGGAGGAGCCCGGGTCGGTCGACCGGGTAGTGCTCGACATGCTGGCCCCCTGGGAGTGCCTCGACGTCGTGGCCGACGCCCTCGCTCCCGGCGGCGTCATCATCTGCTACGTCGCCACCGCCACCCAGCTGTCCCGGGTCGCCGAGGCCATGCGCGACCACGGCGGCTATACCGAGCCGGAGGCCTGGGAGTCGATGGTCCGCGGCTGGCACCTGGAGGGGCTCGCGGTCCGGCCCCAGCACCGCATGCACGGCCACACCGGGTTCCTCATCACCAGTCGTCGGCTGGCTCCCGGAGTCACGCCGCCGCTGCGCAAGCGCCGCCCGGCGAAGGGCTCCACCGACGAGGAGGGAGCCCTCCAGAGCGGCCTGGCGTTCGGGTCCGAGAGCGACTTCACCGCCGAGGAGATGGGGGAGCGCATCCCATCAGACAAGAAGATCCGTCGGCTTCGCCGTTCTGTGACGCAAACCTCCCCGACAGCGGAGTAGATCGGGGTTAGGTTGGGTCATCGGCCGGGTAGTTCGACGGTCGGTAGCAGTCGTTCGCCACTCTGAGGTCTTGAGGGAGCCGACATGACCGATCACTCCACCCCGGGTGACCACTCCGAGGAGCGCCGCCAGGCCGAGCTCCTCGCCGAGGAGGTCGCCGCCCTGCGCCAGCGCCTCGCCGACGCCCCGGTGCGGTCCCGCGAGCTCGAGACCAAGGTGCTCCAGCTCCAGTCCAACCTCGCCACGGTCTCGTCGCAGAACGAGCGGCTCGTGCGGACCCTCAAGGAGGCCCGCGAGCAGATCGTCACGCTGAAGTCCGAGGTGGACCGGCTGGCCCAGCCCCCTGCTGCCTACGGCGTGATCCTCGAGTCCTACGACGACGCCACCGTCGACATCCTCACCGGTGGCCGGAAGATGCACGTGGCGGTCAGCCCCGCCGTCGACCCCGCCGAGCTGTCCAGTGGTCGCGAGGTGCGGCTCAACGAGGCGATGAACGTCGTGGCCACCTGTGGCTACGAGCGCATCGGCGAGGTGGTGATGATCAAGGAGCTGCTCGGCGAAGGCCGGGTGCTCGTGGTCGCCCACGCCGACGAGGAGCGGGTCGTGCGGATGGCCGAGTCCCTGGAGGGCGAGCCGATCCGCGTGGGTGACGCCCTCATGCTCGAGTCACGGTCCGGGTTCGTCTACGAGCGGATCCCCAAGGCCGAGGTCTCCGAGCTGGTCCTCGAAGAGGTCCCCGACATCGACTACGAGGACATCGGCGGTCTGGCGGGTCAGATCGAGGCGATCCGCGACGCCGTGGAGCTGCCCTACCTGCACCCCGACCTGTTCACCGAGCACCAGCTCAAGCCGCCCAAGGGCGTGCTCCTCTACGGGCCCCCCGGGTGCGGCAAGACGCTCATCGCCAAGGCCGTGGCGTCCTCGCTCGCCAAGAAGGTGGCCGAGAAGGAAGGCAAGCCGGTCGGCAAGTCCTTCTTCCTCAACATCAAGGGCCCCGAGCTGCTGAACAAGTACGTGGGGGAGACCGAGCGCCACATCCGGCTGATCTTCCAGCGGGCCCGCGAGAAGGCCTCGGGTGGCACGCCCGTCGTCGTCTTCTTCGACGAGATGGACAGCCTGTTCCGCACCCGCGGCTCCGGGGTCTCCAGCGACGTCGAGACCACGATCGTGCCGCAGCTGCTGTCCGAGATCGACGGCGTCGAGCGGCTGGAGAACGTCATCGTCATCGGCGCCTCCAACCGCGAGGACATGATCGACCCCGCCATCCTGCGTCCGGGCCGGCTCGACGTGAAGATCAAGATCGAGCGACCGGACGCCGAGAGCGCCCGCGACATCTTCACCAAGTACCTCGTGGCCGACCTGCCCTTGCACGAGCACGACCTGGCCGAGCACGGCGGGTCGCCCCAGGCCACCGTCGACGCCATGATCACCGCGACCGTGGAGCGGATGTACTCCGAGATCGAGGAGAACCGGTTCCTCGAGGTGACCTACGCCAACGGCGACAAGGAGGTCCTCTACTTCAAGGACTTCAACAGCGGCGCGATGATCCAGAACATCGTCGACCGGGCCAAGAAGATGGCCATCAAGGACTTCCTCACGGCCGGTCAACGCGGCATCCGCGTCGACCACCTGCTGGCCTCGTGCGTCGACGAGTTCAAGGAGAACGAGGACCTTCCCAACACCACCAACCCCGACGACTGGGCCCGCATCTCCGGCAAGAAGGGCGAGCGGATCGTCTACATCCGCACGCTGGTCACCGGCAAGAGCGGCACCGAACCCGGTCGCTCGATCGACAACGTCGCGAACACCGGTCAGTACCTGTAGCCAGCGCTAACTTACTCTCGGTAACCTAGGTGGCATGGACCACCTGATGCGTGACCCTGCGCTGCTCGCCGTGCCGTTCTTCGTCCTCTTCATCGTGCTCGAGCTGGTCGCCCTGCGGGTGCTCGAGACCGACGCCCACGCGCCGCGAGCAGAACACGACGCGCCGCGAGCGGGCTACGACCGCCGTGACTCCGCGGCCAGCCTGTCGATGGGGGTCGGCTCGGTCGTGGTCAACCTCGGAGCGCGTGCCCTGGCGCTGCTCGGCTACACCGCCCTGTATGCCGTGACGCCCCTGCGCCTCGACCCGCACGACTGGTGGACCTGGGTCATCGCCCTGCTCTCGGTCGACCTGCTCTGGTACGCCTACCACCGCAGCAGCCACCGGATCCGCGTGCTGTGGGCGATGCACCAGGCCCACCACAGCAGCGCGCGCTTCAACTACACGACGGCGTTGCGGCAGAAGTGGAACCCGTGGGGCGAGCTGCTGTTCTGGGTGCCGTTGCCCCTGGTCGGGCTGCCGCCCTGGATGATCTTCTTCGTCTTCTCGCTGAACCTCACCTACCAGTTCTGGGTGCACACCGAGACGGTCCCGAAGCTCTGGCGTCCGGTCGAGCTGGTGTTCAACACGCCCTCCCACCACCGGGTGCACCACGCGAGCGACGCGGAGTACCTCGACCGCAACTACGGCGGCATCCTCATCGTGTGGGACCGGCTGTTCGGCACGTTCCGCGAGGAACGGCAGCGGCCGACCTACGGCTTGACCCACCCGGTGACGACCTTCAACCCGTTCCGGCTGCAGTACGCCGAGTTCGCGCTGATGTTCCGCGAGGTCAGGCAGGCCCGTCGCTGGCGTGACCGGCTCGGCTACCTGTTCGCACCACCCGGCTGGTCGCCCGAGTCCTGACCCACCGGGCGCAGGGCGAGCTCAGCGAGAGGACCAGCGAAGAGGCTCAGCGGCGCGAGGCCGCCCGGTCGGCCCACCGGGTGAGGCCCTCACTAGCGAAACGCAGCACCTCCACGGCACAGCGCCAGCCGACGAGGAACAGGCCCAGCACCACCACCGTGACGACGCCGAAGCTCCAGGCGAAGCCCCCACCGGTGGCCACCCGCAACGCGAGCCCCAGGATCGCCGTGACGAGCCACACCGTCGTCGACCCGGGCATGCGGACCGGCCAGCCGGTGCGTCGCCGCGCCACCACCCAGCCCACGAGCAGGGCCACCACGAAGGGCCAGGCAACGCCGAGCACGCCCGCCACCGTGACGCCCTCCTCGTGGCTGAGCCGCCCGATCGTCGCGAATAGCAGCACGAAGACGAGGTCGACCGCGAGGGCGACGAGCGCGGCGAAGGGCCGCGTGCCGGTCGGCTCAGACATGGACCTTGTCGAACAGGGAGGCCTGCGGCGGCGCGTGTGTCGGGTCCACGCCATCGAACAGGCTGCTGACCGACTCGCCTGCGTGGATGCGCTTGATGGCCTCGGCGAAGAGCTGGGACACGGAGCGGATCCGGAGCTCGGGCCAGTGGCTCGGGGCCGGCACGGTGTCGGTGGTGATCACCTCGCCGATCATCGGGTGGTCGCGCAACCGCTCGACCGCCTTGCCGGCGAACAGCCCGTGCGTGCAGGCGACGTCGGCGCGGGTGCAGCCGAGGTCGGCCAGCCGGTCGAGCAGCTCGACGATCGAGCCCCCCGTGGCGATCTCGTCGTCGAGGATGATGGCCCGTTTGCCGGTCACGTCGCCCACGATGGAGTCGATGATCACCCGGTCGTCGGCCAGCCGCTGCTTCGACCCGGCGGCGACGGGCAGCCCGAGCAGCCGCGCGAACTGGGTGGCCGTCTTGGCGTTGCCGAGGTCGGGGGAGACGACGACGGAGTTCGTGAGGTCGTTGCCACGGAAGTGGTCGGCCAGCACCCCGATCGCCGTGAGGTGGTCGACGGGCACGGAGAAGAAGCCGTGCACCTGCGGGGCGTGCAGGGTCATCGTCAGCACCCGGTCGACCCCGGCGGCCACGAGCATGTCGGCCACCAGCCGGCCACCCAGCGAGATGCGCGAGGCGTCCTTCTTGTCGGACCGGGCGTAGGCGTAGTGGGGGATGACCGCGGTGATCTGGGCGGCGGAGGCGCCACGCGCCGCGTCGATCATGAGCAGGAGCTCCATCAGGTGCTCCTGCGTGGGCGGCACGAGCGGCTGGACGATGTAGACGTCGCGCTGCCGGCAGTTCGCCAGCAGCTGTGCCTGGAGGCAGTCGTTGCTGAACCGCTTGATCTCGGCGGGGGAGAGCTCGACCCCGAGCGCCTCGCAGATGCGATGGGCCAGCGTGCGGTGCGCACTTCCGCTGAAGACCACGATGTCCCGCAATGGCACTCCTGGTGGATGGGTGTCCGGACTGGCTGGCTTGGTGTCGTCAGAGGGTCTGGGACGAGCCTAACCCCCGCGCCCACGCTGTGGCGCGTCGGCGGCATACAGGTGGGTGCGGATCTCGTCGACGAGCTCCGCGCGGTGCTGCGCGGCGGTGGGGACCATCCCGGGGATGGACGCGAAACCGTGCGGCACCCGGACGTAGTTGGTCAGCCTGACCGGCACCCCGGCCGACTGCAGCGCCGCGGCGTAGCGGAGCCCGTCGTCGCGCAGCGGGTCGAGGTCGGCGGTCTGCACGAGCGCGGGCGGCAGGGCCTCGAGGTCGCCGAACAGCGGTGACACGAGGGGGCTGCGCCAGTCCGACCCGGTGGGGGCGTAGTGCTCCCGGAAGGCGACGATGCTGGCCCGGGTCAGCATCGGGGCGTGGGCGAGCGCCGCGATCGACGGGGAGGCCAGGGTCATGTCGGTCGCGGGGTAGAGGAGCGCCTGGTGGCGCACCGGCGAGTCTCCGCGGTCGCGCAGGAGCTGGGCAGTCACCGCCGAGAGGTTGCCCCCGGCGCTGTCGCCGCACAGGGCGACCCGCCGCGTGTCCGCGCGCAGCTGCGCACCGTGCTCGGCCACCCATGCTGTGGCGTCGGTCGCGTCGAGGGCGGCCGTGGGAGCCGGGTGCTCCGGGGCCAGGCGGTAGTCCACGCTCACGACCACGGCCCGCACCCGCGCCGCCAGGAAGGTGCACAGCGGGTCGTACATGACCACGTTGCCGCGCACGAAGCCACCGCCGTGCAGGAAGACGATGACCGGCACGTCGGTGTCGGTGTCCCGGACCGCGCGTGGACGGTAGATGCGCAGGGGGAGCTCGTAGCCGTCGCGGGCCGGGGCGGTGCCGTAGGTGATGCCCACCGAACGGTCGACGCGACCAGTCACCCACGAGAACGGTGGGCGGTCGGGGGTGACCGTCCCCCGGTCGGCCAGGATCTCCTCCAGGGACTGCCGCTCGACGGGCTTGCGCAGGCCACCGTCGAGAACGGCGGTCAGGAGCGCAGTCCGCGGGTACAGGGAGAAGGGGGAGTGCCGCATGGTCCGCCACTCTCTCACCTAGGGTGAACCCATGAGCGTGGGAGTGGCATGACCGTCCGCAGGGTGATGGGCATCGAGACCGAGTACGGCATCTCCGTGCCGGGCGACCCCGCCGCCAACCCGATGATCCTCTCGGGTCAGGTGGTCAACGCCTACGCGTCCGCCCAGGGCATCCGCGCCGCCCACGCCTCCTGGGACTACGCCGACGAGGCCCCCCTGCGTGACGCCCGCGGGTTCGAGATGGGTCGTGGTGTCGCCGACCCGAGCCAGCTGACCGACGAGGAGGACCCCACCCTCGCCAACGTCGTCCTCACCAACGGCGCTCGTCTCTACGTCGACCACGCGCACCCCGAGTACTCCTCGCCGGAGGTCACCTCCCCGCGCGCGGCGGTCGCCTTCGACCGGGCCGGTGAGGCGATCATGGCCGAGTCGGTGCGGCGGCTCTCCCAGGTGCCGCCGGGGGTCAACCTCTACAAGAACAACACCGACGGCAAGGGCCAGTCCTACGGCACGCACGAGAACTACCTGATGCGACGCGAGACACCGTTCACCGACATCGTCCGGCACCTCGTGCCGTTCTTCGTCGCCCGACAGGTCGTCACGGGGTCGGGCCGCGTGGGCATCGGGATGGACTCCCGGACCGCCGGCTACCAGCTGAGCCAGCGCAGCGACTTCTTCGAGGTCGAGGTGGGTCTCGAGACGACCCTCAAGCGGCCGATCATCAACACCCGCGACGAGCCGCACGCCGTCGCCGACCTCTACCGCCGCCTGCACGTCATCATCGGCGACGCCAACCACTGCGACGTCGCCAACCTCCTCAAGCTCGGCACCACGTCCCTGGTGCTCGCGATGATCGAGGACCGGGCCATCGACGTCGACCTGACCGTGTCCCGCCCCGTCGCGACCCTCCAGGCGGTCAGCCACGACCCCACGTGCACGGCCCTGCTGGAGCTGCGCGACGGCACCAAGCTCACCGCCGTACAGCTGTTGTGGCGCTACCACGCGCTTGCCGAGCGCTACCTGACGAACCGGTATGCCGGTGAGCTGGACGACGACACCGCCGAGGTGATGCGGTGGTGGGCCGTCGTGCTCGACCGGCTGGAGCGCGACCCGATGGAGGCCGCCCGCGAGCTGGACTGGGTGGCCAAGCAGCAGGTCCTGCAGGGCTACATCGACCGTGACGGGCTGGACTGGACCGACTCGCGGCTGCGGGCCATCGACATCCAGTGGTCCGACGTGCGCCCCGAGCGAGGCATCTTCCACAAGCTCCGGGCCGCAGGCCGGTTCGAGGAGCTGGTCAGCGAGGACGTCGTCCTCGAGGCGGTGCGCGAACCCCCGGTCGACACGCGGGCCTACTTCCGGGGCAAGTGCCTGGAGAAGTACCCCGACCAGATCGCGGCCGCCTCCTGGGACTCGGTCATCTTCGACATCCCCGGACAGCCGTCCCTCCAACGCGTTCCGATGCTCGAACCGCTGCGGGGCACCAAGGCGACGGTGGGGCCGTTGCTCGACCGCAGTCCGGACGCAGCCACCCTGTTGCGTGAGTTGGCCTCCGCATCGGGATAGGTTCGGACTAGGTTTCGTAGTACAGGGAACGTCGGCTCCGCACCGGCGCCCCCTGACCGCCACGAGGAGAGGTCACGCCAATGCCCAGCCAAGAGCAGAGCCGGCCACAGCGTCGCGACGACGCCCCCGACGAGGCGCCCGAGCCCACCCCGGCGGCGCCGGAGGCGACGGCTCGCAAGGAGAACCTCGACTCCGACATCGACAGCGTCCTCGACGAGATCGACGGCGTGCTCGAGTCCAACGCGGAGGAGTTCGTCCGCGGCTTCGTCCAGAAGGGCGGCCAGTGACCACTGGAGCCGACGCGGGCAAGCTCCCCGCGGCATACCTCTCGGCTGGGTCTTCCTCGTTCACCGAGTTCGTCGGTGCGCACGACCCGTCACTCCTGCCGTCCCGACGGGTGCTTCCTCCCGGCAGCAGCCTCGAGGCGCCGCACGGCACGACCATCGTCACGGCGACCTTCACCGGCGGAGTGGTGATGGCGGGTGACCGTCGCGCCACCATGGGCAACATCATCGCCAACCGCGACATGGAGAAGGTCTTCGCGGGCGACGAGTACTCCGCCGTGGGCATCGCCGGCACCGCGGGGATCGCCATCGAGCTCGTGAAGCTGTTCCAGGTCGAGCTCGAGCACTACGAGAAGATCGAGGGCACGTTGCTGTCGTTGGAGGGCAAGGCGAACCGCCTCGCGTCGATGATCCGTTCGAACCTCGGTATGGCCATGCAGGGGCTCTCGGTCGTGCCGCTGTTCGCCGGCTACGACCTCGACCGCCAGCTGGGCCGGATCTTCTCCTACGACGTCACGGGCGGCTGCTACGAGGAGCACGACCACCACAGCGTGGGTTCCGGTTCGCTGTTCGCACGGGGTGCGCTGAAGAAGGTCTGGCGCCCCGGGCTCAGCGCCGCCGAGGTCGTCAGCGTGGTCGTGGAGGCCCTCTACGACGCGGCCGACGACGACTCGGCCACCGGCGGCCCGGACGTGGGGCGCCGCATCTGGCCGACGGTTGCCGTGGTCGGCGTCGAGGGTGTGCGCTTCGTGCCCGACGACGAGCTGCGCGAGGTGGTCGAGGCTGTCATCGCCGCACGGCAGGGCAACCCGGGAGGTGCGCGATGACGAGCATGCCCTTCTACGTCTCGCCCGAGCAGCTGATGAAGGACCGGGCCGACTACGCCCGCAAGGGAATTGCGCGCGGTCGGTCCGTGGTCGTCCTCGGTTACGACAAGGGCATCGCCTTCGTCGCGGAGAACCCGTCGCGTGCCCTGCACAAGGTCTCCGAGATCTACGACCGGATCGCCTTCGCCGCCGTCGGCAAGTACAACGAGTTCGAGAACCTGCGGGTGGCGGGGGTCCGGTATGCCGACCTGCGCGGCTACTCCTACGACCGCTCCGACGTGACGGCCCGCGGGCTGGCCAACGCCTACGCGCAGACCCTGGGCACGGTCTTCACCCAGGAGTCCAAGCCCTACGAGGTGGAGATCGTCGTGGCCGAGGTCGGCTCCTCGGCCGACGAGGACCAGATCTACCGTCTGACCTACGACGGCTCGGTGGCCGACGAGCTCGGGTTCGTCGCCATGGGTGGCGCTGCCGAGAGCATCGAGACCGCACTCAAGGACCGCTGGAGCCCCGGCCTCACCCTGGCCGATGCCCTGAGCCTCGCCGTCGAGCTGCTCGGCCAGGACCCGGTCGACCCGAGTGGTGGCGCCCGGCGCACCCTGACGGCCACCCAGCTCGAGGTCGCGGTGCTCGACCGTGAGCGCCCGCGCCGCACGTTCCGTCGGATCGGCGGCGGCCTGCTCGACGCCCTCCTCAGCACCGACGACCCGACGAGCGACGCACCGGCCGAGGACGACCCCACCCCGGGCCGGCACGACACCCTCACTGGCGAGGGCTCGCCGCGCGACGAGTCGAGCAACCCCCAGACGCAGCGTCCCGAGTAGGACCCTGCCGGTCACCGTCTAGACAGGCAGCTTCTCGGCGAGCCAGGCCGTGGTGGTCGCCCAGGCCTCCTGCGAGGCTCCTTCGTGGTGGAACACCGGCGAGGGGTTGTCGAACGCGTGCCCGGCGCCGGCGTAGGTCAGGAACGTGACGTCGTCGTTGGTGGCCGTCAGCGCCGGCTCGATCTCGCGCACGGTGTCGACGGGGATGTAGGCGTCGTCGAGTCCGAAGTGGTGCAGGCTCGGTGCGCTCACCTGCGGGGCCAGCCCGAGCAGGTTCGGCAGGGCCGAGCCGTAGTAGCTCACCAGCGCGTCGGGGCCCGCTCCCGCGGCCCCGGTGACGGCGGCGACGTTGAACGCCAGGCCTCCACCGAAGCAGAAACCGAGCACCCCGACCGGCCCGTCCACGGCAGGGTGGTCCTGCAGCGCGTCCAGGGCAGCGGCGCCGTCGCCCACGGCGGCGTCCCAGTCCACCCTCCCGAGCAGCTCCACGGCGCGGGGGAGACCATCGGCCGCCTCGCTGACCACCTCGTCACCGACCCGCCAGTAGAAGTGCGGGACCAGCACGACGTAGCCGAGGTCGGCGAGGTCCTGGGCGCGGCTGCGGATGTAGTCGGTGACGCCGAAGATCTCCTGGAAGAGCACGACGCCCGGGCCGGTGCCGGCCTCGGGGAGGTAGAGGTCTGCGGGCACCTCCCCGTCGGAGACGGGGACCGGGTAGCTGGCGTACGCGCTGGAGGGAGTCATGCCCCCAACGTAGGCCGCGCCGACCCCGGGTGGGGGACGGCGCGGCACACCTGCTGGATGGTGCTGGCCTCAGGCGGTCGGCGCCTCGGCGTAGCGCAGGTAGGGCTTGACCACCTCGACGTCCTTGAACCGCGCCCGGGCGTCCTCGGTCGTGACGGTGGGCGCCACGATGATCCGCTCGCCGGCCTTCCAGTCCGCCGGGGTCGAGAACGGCCCGGAGTCGTTGACCTGCAGGGCGTCGAGCGCGCGCAGGATCTCGTCGAAGTTGCGTCCGGCGCTCTTGGGGTAGGTCAGCGAGAGCCGCACCTTGCCGGCCGGGTCGATGAGGAAGACCGAGCGCACGGGGGAGGTGTCACCGGCCCCGGGGTGGATCATGTCGTAGAGCTCGGCGACCTCGCGGTCCTTGTCCGCGACGATGGGGTAGGTGACGGCGGCGCCGGACACCTCCTCGATGTCGTTCTTCCAGGCCGTGTGGTCCTCGAGGGCGTCCACCGAGACGGCGAGCACCTTGGTGTTGCGGGCGGCCCACTCGTCCTTCAGCTGCGCCACCCGCCCCAGCTCGGTCGTGCAGACGGGCGTGAAGTCGGCGGGGTGGCTGAACAGCACGGCCCAGCCGTCGCCCTTCCAGTCGTGGAAGGTCAGCTGTCCCTCGGTGGTCTCGGCGGTGAAGTCGGGGGCGTCGTCGCCCAGTCGCAGGGTGGCCATGACGGTCCTCTCGAAGGTAACGCAAAGTTTGTCGAGACCAAACATGCCGTTATCTGCCCGAGGAGTGGATGACTTGTCCGGATGCTGGTACGCCGGACAGCCGTGCCACGGCGTCGGCCACAGCTCGGACCGAATCCGGCTCCAGCAGTGCTCCGTAGTGGTCCGAGGCCAGCCCGGTGACCTCGATGTCGGCCGGCAGCCGGGCGAGCTCGATCCGTTCGGCGGTGTACAGCCCTTCGGGCTGGCCGAGCGGCCCCCGGGCCGCCCAGAGCAGCGCACCGGGGCACTGCAGCGTGTGCACGGCGCTGAGCGTGGCCGGATCGCTCATCAGGTCGGCCCAGTCGGCCCGCACACTCTCGAGCGAGCTCGTCGAGCGCATCTGCCCTGCCGGCCCGGCCAGGTCGTGCAGCAGGTATGCCGTGAGGTCACCTCCCGCGGGGGAGTCCAGCAAGGGCCCCATCGCCGGGTGCTGCGCCCAGTGCCTGAGGTAGTCGGCCCCGTCGTCGAAGGTCATGGACAGGCGGTCCATCGCCGGCCCGATGACGCTGTGCAGCACCTGGTCCACGTCGGCGATCTGATCAACGAGGGTGCCGGGGGACGGGAACGCCAGCCCGCCGTCGACCAGGACGACCCCGGCGACCCGGTCGGGGTGGGTCGCCGCCGTGAGCGCCGCCACGAACGCGCCCATCGCGTGTCCGGCCAGCACCGGCCTCGACAGCCCGTAGTGGTCGACGAGGCGCACGACGTCGGCCACGTGGTCAGCCAGGCCAGTCGAGCGCAACGCCGAGCTCTCGGCCCGCCCGCGCAGGTCGGGGGCGAACACGCGCACGCGTCCGGAGAGGACACGCGCGACCGGCGCCCAGCTCAGGGCGTTCGACGAGATGCTGTGCAGCGCGACCACGTCGGGCGCCCCCGCCTCGGCGTCGGCCAGCACGTGCACGGCCAGCCGTCCGCCGCTGACCTCGACGTCGCCGGTGTGCATCCTCGGACGCTACGCAGGCAGTTCGGCCCCGGACATGGCGGCGATGCCCACATCGGGGCCCTGAGGATGTGGCGGGGACCTAGCTGCGTGCCGCGTCCAGCAGCGCGACCTCGTCGGCGGGGGACAGGCCCGCCTTGCGGGACCGTCCGGGCCCGGTGGCGAGCTCCCACGCCAACGTGTCGGCCAGCGTGTCCTCGAGGGGTCGGGCGACGAGCCCCAAGGCATGCGCTGCGGCGGTGCTGCGCGCCATGAACCCGGCATACTCCGGCAGCGGCAGCCACAGCGGCAGGCTCCGCTCACCCGACCACGGAGCGACCTCGTGGGCAGCCAACCAGTCCTGGTCGACGGACACGAGGGCGTCAGTGTGGCCTGCGACGGAACGGGCCGTGGCCAGGTGGTCGGTCAAGGGGACGACCGGACCGCTGGCGTTCACGACGCCGCTCCCGTGGGACAGGCCGGTGCGCACCAGCCACTGCGCCAGGTCGCGGACGTCGAGCACCTGCGTCAGCAGTGCGCTGTCGGGCACCAGGACCGCGCCCCCGGGATCTGCGGGGTGGGCGAACCGCAGCGGCCAGTACCCGGTGCGGTCGGTGTGGTCGCCCGGGCCGGCGATCAGCCCGGAGCGGGCCACGAGGGCTCGGTCGCCGACGCCGTCCAGCACGAGTCGCTCGCACGCCACCTTGCGAGCGCCGTAGGTGTCCCAGCCTTCGTCATCGCCCTCGTGGGCGGTGAGCAGCTCGGCGCCCTCGTCCGCGTCCGGAACGTCCTCGCGGGCATAGACCGAGGCCGAGGAGACGAACACCCAGGACGCGGCCCTGCCCCCGAGGGCGTGCAGCGCGCTCGCCACCTGGCTCGGCTGCCGGGCGACGTCGACAACGACGTCCCAGTCACGGTCTCGCACGGCGTCGTAGGCGCCGGGCTCGCCCCGGTCGGTGCGCACGACCTCGACCACGTCCGGTGGGGGACCTGACCGGCCCCGGGCCAGGACCGTGACCTCCTGGCCCAGCGCCACGCCGGCGGCAGCGACCTCACGGCCGAGCCAGGCGGTGCCACCGAGGACGAGCAGCGACATGTGGTCTCAGGCCCGGGTGGCCGCCTTCGCGTCGGCCTCGGCGTCCTCGTCGGCGTCCTCGTCCGTCTCGTCGTCCGCCTCGTCGTCCGTGGCGTCGGCGACGCCCTCGACCTGGCTGACCTCGTCCTGGGCGTCCTCGCCCTGGCCGTTCTCATCGGCGGGACCGGTCTGGTCGACCGGCTCGTCGCCCTCCTCCTCGGACTCGGTCTCGTCCACCGGCGCGGCTGCCGAGGCCGCCTGCGCGGGGGCGTCGTGGTGGTCGTCGAGGCCGTCCACCATCGCGGCACCGCCGAGGGTGGCGAGCATCTGCCGGACGTTGCTCAGCTGCGCCGTGATGCTGTCGCGACGCTGCGTCGCCGCGGACAGCTCGCGCTCGGAGTCGCGGCGGATGCGCTCGGCCTGTTCGCGGGCCGCGGCGACCAGCTGCTCGGCCTCGGCCTTGGCCGCTTCCAGAGCGCGCTTGCTCTCGGCCTGGGCCTCCGCGTGGGCGCGCTCGCTGTCGGCCGACAGGGTCGACGCGCGCTCCTGCGCCTGGGTGAGGGCGTCCTCGTGGGCGGCCATCTGGGCGGAGAACTCGGCAGCGGCCTTGTCGCGGCGCTGGCCGAGGGTCGCCTCGAAGTCGGCGGCAGCGGAGGCGGCGCGGGCACGCTGGTGCTCGTAGAACGCCTCGGCCTCCTCCCGACGTGCCGAGGCCTCGCGGTCGGCGTCGTCGAGGATCGCGTCAGCCTGCTGCTTGGCCTTCTCGACCACTTGGGTCGCCTGGGCGTCGGCCTTGGTGCGGACGTCCTCGGCATAGCGGTCGGCCTCCGCGCGCACGCGGTCGGCCTCGAGCGTGGTCGTGCCCTTGAGCGTCTCGGCGTCGGCCCGCGCGTTGGACCGGATCTCGTCGGCTTCCTCGTCGGCGAGGCCGAGGATGGTGCCGATCCGCTCGCCGAGGTTGGCGTAGGTCGGTGCGGCGGCCTTGCTCTGCTCCTCGCGGAGGCTGGCGAGCGCCTGGGCGGCGCCGGCCTGCTCGTCCTGGGCGCGGGCGAGGGCGGCACGCAGCTCGCTGACCTCGACGGTGCGCTCGGCTGCCTCCTGGCGCGCCTGTTCCAGCGCGCCGGCGTGCTCCGCACGCCACTGGTCGACCTGCGCCGGGTCGTAGCCGCGCAGGACGCTGCGGAAGGAGGTCGTGTCACTCATGGTCGTTCCGTTCTTGGTGGGGGATGGGGGTCGGGGGGGTCGGAGCGGCATCGTGGTCGGCTGCCGTGTCTGCGGACTTCTCGGGCACGGCCAGGGCGTTGATCACGCCGGACAGGTGGCCCAGCTGGGTCGTGATGTCCTGGCGACGCGAGGCGAGGGCGGCCACTTCCGACCGTGCGCGCTCGAGCATCGCCCGCGCTTCCTCGCGCACCCGGTCGGCATCGGCGCGGGCCTCGGCCGTGGTCGTGACGAGCTCCTCGCGGGCCTGGCGGTGCGACTCGTGGGTCTCGCGCTGCAGCCGCTCGATCTCCTGCGCGGTCCGCTCACGCACCAGACGGGCAGCCTTCTCGGCCTCCTCGAGGCGCCGGGCCGCACGTTCGTCGGCGGCCTGCTCGGTCTCGGCCGCCGACGAGAGCACCCGCTCGGCCTCGGCAGCGGCGGCCGCGGTCGTGCGCTCTGCCTGCGCCTGGGCGGCAGCCATCACTGCCTCGGCCTGGGCGCGCAGGCGCTCGGACTCCAGCCGGGCGGACTCGCGGTCGGAGCGCGCCCGGTGGGCCGTCTGGGCCAGGGCGGTCTGGATCAGCTGTCGTCGGGAGCGCACTCGCGCCGTCAGCTCGCGGCGGGTCTCCCGGCGCATCCGGCGCACCTCGGCGTCGCCCTCGTCGAGGATCCGGCGCACCGTCTCCTGACCCCACTTGAGGTGGTCCTCGGCCTGCGTCATGATCTCGCCGGCCTCGGCGTGGGCCCGGTCGAGGCGCTCCTGGGCGTCCGCCTGGGCCTGTTCGACCAGGGCAGCCGCCTTGGTGGCGGTCTCCTGCTCGTGGATCGCGGCGGCGCCGATCATCCGCTCCGCCTCGATCTGGGCTTCCTCGCGGTGCTTGGCCGCTGCGGCAGTCGCCTCCTCGAGCAGAGCGGCCCGCGCGGCCTGCGCCTGCTCGTCGCGCTCGGCGAAGTGGGCGTCCATCGTCTCGACGTTGGCGCGGAAGGCGGCGTCCCGCTCGGCCTCGTGCGCGGCATACCGGGCCATGGCGGAGTCGTAGTCGCTCTGGGCGCTGGCTCGCAGGGACTCCGCACGGGTCTTGGCGTCATCGAGCAGCGCCGCCGCCTCGGCGCGGGCCGACGTGACGGCTTCCTCACTGGTGCGGCTGGCCGACTCGGTGAGCATCGACGCCTGTTCCGCGGCGTCCGCGACCAGCGACTCCGCCTCGCGGGTCGCCTGCTCGAGGGCCCGACCGGCCTGCTCACGCTCGCGCACCGCGTCGGCGTGCTGGCGCTGGGCGTCGTCGAGCAGCGACTGGACCTCCTCGCGGATGCGCGCGGCGTCGGCGCGTGCGTCAGCCAGGACCTGGTCGGTCTCGGCACGCATGGCGTCGGCATACGCCTGTGCGCGTTCGAGGATGGACTGGGTGTGCCGCGTGAGGTCGCCGACCTGGGTGGTGGTCGAGCCACTCGCACGGCTCCCCGCGTCCGCTGCGTGGGCGTCGGGCATGGCGCCCATGATTCCACGGTGCGTCAACCTCGCGGACCAGAGGCTGGTAAAGCCTAGAGTGGGTTCATGGACCGGCGGATCTTCGGGATCGAGAACGAGTACGGCATCACGTGCACGTTCGAGGGGCAGCGACGGCTGACCCCCGACGAGGTCGCCCGCTACCTCTTCCGCAAGGTCGTCTCGTGGGGCCGCTCGTCCAACGTGTTCCTCTCCAACGGCAGCCGGCTCTACCTCGACGTCGGATCCCACCCCGAGTACGCCACCCCCGAGTGCGACCACGTCCGCCAGCTCGTGGTCCACGACAAGGCGGGGGAGCGGATCATCGAGGGCCTCGTGGCCGACGCCCAGGAGCGGCTCGCCGAGGAGGGCATCGAGGGCGAGATCTACGTCTTCAAGAACAACACCGACTCGGCGGGCAACTCCTACGGCTGCCACGAGAACTTCCTGGTGGGGCGCGCGGGGGAGTTCCAGCAGCTGTCCGACGTGCTCATCCCGTTCCTCGTGAGCCGCCAGATCACCTGTGGGGCCGGCAAGGTCGTCACCACCTCCAAGGGCGCCACCTTCTGCGTCAGCCAGCGCGCCGACCACATCTGGGAAGGCGTGTCGTCGGCGACCACCCGCAGCCGGCCGATCATCAACACCCGCGACGAACCGCACGCCGACGCAGAGCGCTACCGGCGGCTGCACGTCATCGTCGGTGACTCGAACATGAGTGAGACCACCACCATGCTCAAGGTGGGCTCGGCCGACCTGGTGCTGCGGATGGTCGAGGCCGGCATGGTCGTGCGCGACCTCACGCTGGAGAACCCCATCCGGGCCATCCGCGAGATGAGCCACGACATGACCGGTCGCAAGACGGTCCGCCTCAGCAACGGTCGCGAGCTCTCCGCGCTGCAGATCCAGTCCGAGTACCTCGAGCGCGCGCAGGCCTTCGCCGACCGCGAGGGGCTCGAGGACCCGATCCACAAGCAGGTCCTCGACCTGTGGGAACGCACCCTCCGGGCGGTCGACACCGGCGACCTCTCGCTGGTGGACACCGAGATCGACTGGGTGATCAAGCACAAGCTGATCAGCGGCTACATGGCCAAGCACGACCTGCCCATGGAGCACGCCCGCATCGCCCAGCTCGACCTCGCCTACCACGACGTCAACCGCGAGCGCGGGGTGTTCTACCTGCTGCAGAAGCACGGTCGGGCAGCACGCATCACGACCGACCCGGAGGTCTTCGAGGCCAAGAGCGTGCCGCCGCAGACCACGCGGGCCAAGCTGCGCGGCGACTTCATCAAGGCCGCCCAGGAACACCGTCGCGACTTCACGGTCGACTGGGTGCACCTCAAGCTCAACGACCAGGCCCAGCGCACCGTGCTGTGCAAGGACCCGTTCGCCGCGGTCGACGCACGCGTCGACCGGCTCATCGAGGGCATGCGCGGCTGAGGGAACGTTTCGGACAAATCGGGCTTTGCCAGCCGTGAAGGTTATGGTGGGCGCTGGTTCCCGCCCCCAGCGAAAGTCCTCCATCGTGCATCTGCGACGTTTTCCTGCCCTCACTGCTGCCGCCCTCGCGGCAGCCCTGGCGCTCACCGGTTGCGGTGACTCCAAGGACACCAAGGGCTCTCCGCTCGACAAGATCACGGTGACCGGGGGCAGCGACACGACGGCCCCGACCGTGACGGTCAACCCCAAGCCGCTCTCGGTGACCGAGACGACGACCAAGGTGGTCAAGGCGGGCACCGGTGCTCCGGTCAAGGGCGACGAGATCGTCAGCCTCAAGTACGTCCTGCTCAACGGCAAGGACTCCTCGGTGCTCGACAGCAACTTCGGCAAGCAGAACCTCGGCCTCAACCTCGGCGCGAGCGACCTGCTCCCCGGCCTGAAGAAGGGCCTGGTGAACCAGAGGATCGGTTCCCGCGTGCTCGTGGCCATGCCGCCCAAGGACGCCTTCGGCACCCAGGGGAACGCCAACATCAAGGTCGGCGCCACCGACACGGTCGTGTTCCTGATGGACGTGCTCTCCGCGACCAAGCCACTGGCGTCCGCCGAGGGCACCGAGGTCAAGCCGGCCGCCGGCCTGCCCACCGTGACCGTGGAGACGGGCAAGCCAGCGACGATCGCCATCCCCAAGGGCGCCAAGCCGCCGACCAAGACCGTCGGCCAGCTGCTCATCCAGGGCTCGGGAGCCAAGGTCGAGGCGGGCCAGATGATCCGCGTGACCTACACCGGCGCGCTGTGGAAGGACGGGTCGATCTTCGACTCCTCCGCCAACAGCCCCACCAAGTACTTCGAGACCGTCATCGGCAAGCAGCAGGTCATCAAGGCCTGGGACGCGCAGCTCGTCGGCAGGACCGTCGGCAGCCGTGTCCTCATGGTCGTCCCACCGGCCGACGGCTACGGCGCCGCCGGCAGCCCCCCGAAGATCAGCGGCACCGACACCCTCGTGTTCGTCGTCGACATCCTCGCGGCCTACTGAGCCAGCCCCACCACCACCCCTGCGAAGGAGCAGCCCCATGGGTTTCGACCCCAACACCACCAAGCCCGAGATCGACTTCCCCGGCGACGCGGCCCCGGCCGAGCTCGTCATCGAGGACCTCACCGAGGGTGACGGCCAGGAGGCCGGCGCCGGTGACACCATCTCCGCCCACTACGTCGGAGTCGCGCACTCCACCGGTGAGGAGTTCGACGCCTCCTGGAACCGTGGCGCCCCGCTCGACTTCCGTCTGGGCGTCGGACAGGTCATCCGCGGCTGGGACGACGGCATCGTCGGCATGAAGGTCGGCGGGCGTCGCAAGCTCGTCATCCCCCCGCACCTGGGCTACGGCGACCGTGGCGCCGGCGCGGCGATCAAGCCGGGTGAGACCCTGATCTTCGTGGTCGACCTGGTGGACGTGCGCTGACCGGGCAGTCCTGAACCATCAGCTCTCCAGCAGCCGGGCGGCATACCGCCCGGCTGCTGCGCTGTAGTGGAAGGCCGCGTGGTCCTCGTCGAGGCCACGGCCCATGGTCGACAAGCGCACCGGCACGCCGCGCAGGGCCGCGTCCAGCCCCTCGGCGTCGACCTCCCGCACGCGGAGGGCGCCCTGGGCGCTGCGCACCATGGCGTGGGCCTGGTCGGCGACCAGCAGCCCGAACTCCGACGGGTCCGTGGGCAGCGGGACGTCGGCCGCCACGAGGCAGATCCGCCCGTACGCCGTCGTGCTGTGGTGCGAGATCCCTCGGTGCCGCTCCCGGGCGTCGGCGTCCGACACCCGCAACGCAGCCACGCCGCGTCCGCCGAGCGTCCCGACGGCGTTGAGGGCCTCCCCGGCGGCGACCCCCGTGAAGCCCCACGGCGTCCCCGTCCCGACGTTCCCGGGCCCCTGGATGACGACTGCGATGTCGGCCTCGAGCACGTGGCGCGCCGCCAGGAGCCCGGAGTGCAGGGTGACCGCCTCGTGCTCGCCGCCGTAGGCCTGGCCCACGGTGACCGTGCCGGCCAACCAGCCGTGGTCGGACAGCGTGGCGACGTTGCGCGAGAAGGCGATGGGCAGCGCGCCGCCATCGGTCATGAGGTAGACCACGCGGGCTCGCGGCCGGTCGAGGCGGATGCCGGCCAGGACCGCGGGCAGGGCCGAGTGCAGGTCGGCCACCACGACCGGCATGCCCTGCAGGTCACCGGACACCGCGAGTGGTCCGGTCATGACCGCGTGGTGCGGGCTGTCCTGCTCGTCCACTGCCATGAACATCTGCTGCTGCGGGGTGTACCTCGCCTTGACGATGTGCCCTTCGGTGGACTCGGGATCGGCCGGCAACCGGTCGGGCGCGGCCACGATGAACGCCAGCCCGCCGGTGCCGAGCCCCCGGAGCAGGGCCGACGCGTTGAGCAGCACCCGATCGCCGACCTGCGGCTCCCCGACGAGTGCCGTGTACGCGAGCGCGCGGACCAGGTCGTCGCTGGTCAGGGCCTCCGCGGCGGCCGCTCGGGGGGTGAGCCGCACGGCATACTCCACGGCGCCCGGCCAGCGGCCAGTCACCTGCTCGACCGTTCCCTCGCGCCACTGCATCACGACACGCAGACTAGCCACGAAGGGCGGGTGCCACTCGGGTAGCGTCGGGCGGGTGAGTTCCCCCACCGGTCCGGCGGCCAAGACCGAGCGCCTGCTCAACCTCGTGCTCTGCCTGCTCTACACCCGCCGCCCCCTGCCCAAGTCGCGGATCCGTGCCGTCGTCCCCCAGTACGGCGACGCCACGAGCGACGAGGCCTTCGACCGGATGTTCGAGCGCGACAAGGACGAGCTGCGCGAGCTCGGCATCCCGCTCGTCACCGAGGACATCGGTGGCGCCTGGGACGACGAGGTCGGCTACCGCATCGACCAGCGTGAGTACGCCCTGCCGGACATCTCCTTCGAGCCCGACGAGCTGGCCGTGCTCGGTCTGGCCAGCCGCACCTGGGCGCACGCCTCGTTGGCCGGTCCCGCCGCGCAGGCCCTGCGCAAGCTCAAGGCGGCCGGCATCGAGCGCGACGGCGACTCCCTCGTGGGCATCGAGCCGCGCCTCGGCACGAGCGAGCCGGCCTTCGAGCCGGTGAAGAACGCCGTCGTGGGGCAGCGCACGATCAGCTTCGGGTACCGCACCGGCGGTGAGGGTGCGGTCCTGACCCGGGTGGTGCAGCCCTGGGGGCTCGCGTCGTGGCACGGCCGCTGGTACCTCACCGGGTTCGACCTCGACCGCGAGGCGGCGCGGGTCTTCCGGTTGTCGCGCATCGACGGCGACGTCACCGAGGTGAAGAAGGCCCCGCCGTATGCCGTGCCGGCCGACCACCGCGCGCAGGAGATGATCCGCACCTCGGTGGGGGAGCAGCCGACCCGCGACGCGGTGGTCAGGGTGCGGGCCGACCGGGGCAACACCCTGCGCCGTCGGGCCACGAGCACGACCGACCTGGGGGAGTGGTCCCAGCTGGTCGTGCCGTTCGGCGACGCCGACGCGCTGGCCGACGAGGTGTGTGGCTATGGCGCAGACGTCGTCGTCAGCGCGCCGGCCGAGGTCCGTGACCTCGTGGTCCAGCGCCTGCGCGGAGCGCTGGCGGCACACACCGGTGGTGCGGCATGACGCCCCCGCCCAAGAAGGCCAGGACCGTGCAGGAGACCGCGACCGACCGGCTGGCTCGCCTGCTGACCATGGTGCCCTGGCTGGTCGCCCGCCAGGGCATCGACCTCGACCAGGCCGCTGCCGAGCTGGGCATCAGCGTCGAGCAGCTCGAGACCGACCTGCGGCTGCTCTATCTGTGCGGGTACGGGCAGATGCCCGACGAGCTGATCGACGCGCAGTGGGAGAACGGGCGCGTCTTCGTCACCAACGCCGACACCATCGCCCGACCGCTGCGGCTGGGGCGTGACGAGGCCCTGACCCTGATGGTCGGGCTCCGGGCGCTGGCCTCGGTGCCGGGGCTGGGGGAGCGGGATGCCATCGAGCGGGCCATGGCCAAGCTCGAGCAGGCCACCGGTGCCAGCGCCGAGGCCGCGGCCCGCGTCGAGGTGGCGATCAGCGAGGGGGTGGAGGCCGACCTGCTCTCCGATGCCCGGCGAGCCGTCGAAGGGCACCGGCGGGTGCACCTGCGCTACCTCGTGCCCAGCCGCGACGAGGCGACCGAGCGCGACGTCGACCCGATGCGCGTGGTGAACCTGGACTCGCGCTGGTACCTCGAGGGCTGGTGCCACCTGGCCCAGGACACCCGCACCTTCCGCATGGACCGGATCGCCCGGCTCGACGTGCTGGACGAGGACGGCACCCCTCCACCGGACGCCCAGCTGAGGGACCTCGACCTGGGAGCGTTCACCCCCCGTCCCGACGACACCCGCGTCACGGTGCGGCTGCTGCCCGGGGCGACCTGGGTCAGCGACTACTACCCCGTGGACTCCGTGGAGACCGCGCCGGACGGGTCGCAGACGGTCACCCTGCGGACCGCCGACACGCTCTGGCTGCGCCGGCTGGTCTGGCGGCTCGGGGGACGCGGCACCGTCCTGGCCCCCGCGGAGGTGGCCGCGTCGGTGCGTGAGGGGGCGCAGGAGGCGCTGGCGGCGTACGAGTAGGGTCGTTGCCGTGTGGTGGTGGATCCTGATCTGGGCCCTGCTGGTGCTGGTCGCGCTGGCCTACCTGGCGACCCGTGCTTGGGGCGTCTGGGGCCAGTTCAAGGAGCTCACAGCAGAGGTCAGCCGCTCCTCCCGGACGGTGGCCGCCCTGCAGGCCGAGAGCGACCGCCTCGGCGAGCGTCCTCCTCCGCCCCAGCCTGACATCTTCGGCGACCCCCGCGTGCTGCGGCGGGAACGCGAGGCCACCCGCGCCTCGTTGAAACAGCAGCGGCGCGCCCGACTGGCCGCGCGGCGTCCCAGCTGGGCGCGGCACCTAGACTGACCTCCACGTGCCGCACCCACGGCATGATCGAGACATGGTCACCCCGGTGGCCGAGAGGAATTGAGTACCATGCGCGGACTGTTCGAGGGCTGGCACCTCATCATCTTGCTCGTCCTCCTGGTCGTGCTGTTCGGCTTCAAGCGTCTCCCGGATGCCGCTCGGTCGATCGGTCGTTCGATGCGCATCTTCAAGTCCGAGGTCGACGAGATGAAGAGCGAAGGCAAGTCAGCGGCCAGCTCCGACACCGTGAAGGGCGAGACGGTCAAGGACGCCGGAGCAAGTCCCGGCACCGAGGGCACCAACCCGATCCGCGAGGACAACGCGCCGCGCACGGACAACAGCTCCGGCGCCTCCTAGTCCACCGGAACCTCTCACCCGCGAACGACGACCATGGCCTTCCGGCGTGCCCGCAACCCTGAGGGGCGCATGTCTCTGGGTGACCACCTGCGCGAGCTCCGCCGTCGGTTCCTCATCTCGGCGATCACCCTCCTCGCGGGCGCGGTGCTGGGCTGGATCTTCTACGAGCGGGTCTACGGCCAGCTCGCCGCACCGTTCAACGACTACAAGGACCAGAACCCCACCAGCGTCATCAGCCTGAACTTCGGCAACGCCACGGCCGCGTTCTCCCAACAGGTGAGCCTGTCGATCTTCGTCGGGGTGTTGCTGTCGAGCCCGGTGTGGCTCTACCAGCTGTGGGCCTTCATCGTGCCGGGCCTGACGAAGAAGGAGCGCCGGATCTCCCTGGCCTTCATCGCGGCCACCGTGCCGTTGTTCCTGTCCGGCTGCGCACTGGCCTACTACGTCCTGCCGAAGGTGTTGGACGTGCTCTACGGCTTCACGCCTCCGGGTGCGTCCAACATCCAGCAGGTCAGCGACTACTTCTCCTTCGTCACGAGGTTCATCCTGGCCTTCGGCTGCGCCTTCCTGATGCCGGTCTTCCTCGTGGCCCTCAACGCCATCGGAGTCCTCCCGGCGTCGGCGATGGTCAAGGCCTGGCGGCCGGCCATCTTCGGGATCTTCGTCATTTCGGCCGTCGCCACCCCGACGCCGGACGCCTTCACGATGTTCCTGATGGCCATCCCCCTCTGCGTGCTCTACGTCGCGGCCATCCTCGTCAGCAAGCTGATCGAACGAGGGCGGCGCAAACGCCGTCCGGACTGGGTCGAGGTGCCCGACGACGAAGCATCGTCATTGTGAGCAAGCGCGTCGGCCTCGTGGTGAACCCGACGTCGGGCAAGAACCGCGGCATGGCCCTGGGGCTCGAGGTGGCCCAACGGATGCGGGCAGCCGGACACGACGTCGTCGACCTCTCCGACGAGACGTATGCCGCCGCCCGCGACCGCGCGCTCGGCGCCATCGCGCAGGGCCTGGACGTGCTCGCGGTGGTCGGTGGCGACGGCATGGTCCACCTCGGCGTCGAGCTCGCGGCCGAGACCACGACGACCTTGGCCATCATCGCGGCCGGCACGGGGAACGACGTCGCTCGGGGCCTCGGTCTCCCCGTGCACGACCCGGTCAGGGCAGCCGACCTCGTCAGCACCGGTGTGCCCCGCACGATCGATGCCGTCCGCCACGTCGACGCCCACGGTGGCCGACACTGGTACGTCGGCGTGCTCGGCGCAGGCTTCGACTCACTCGTGAACGAGCGGGCCAACACCTGGCCGTGGCCCAAGGGGCAGATGCGCTACAACCTCGCCATCCTGCGAGAGCTCCCGCTGTTCAAGGCGATTCCCTACGTCCTCACCGTCGACGGGGTCCGGCACGAGGCCAAGGCGATGCTCGTCGCGGTCGGCAACGGGCCCAGCTACGGGGGAGGGATGCACGTGCTCCCGGACGCCGAGTTCGACGACGGGTTGCTCGACGTGCTCCTGCTCCACGAGATCAGCACCCTGGAGTTCCTCAAGGTCTTCCCGAAGGTCTTCAAGGGTGCCCACGTGGGCCATCCGGCCGTCGAGATCATCCGCGGGCGCTCGGTCACGCTGGAGGCCGACGGCATCGTGGCCTACGCCGACGGCGAGCGGTTCGCACCGCTCCCGCTGACCGTCGAGGTGGTCCCCGGCGCGGTGACGGTGCTGGCGCCCGCTGCACCGTAGGCTCGGGAGCATGTCGACGCCCGCTGAGCGATACGCCGCAAGCGCCAGCCGCGCGGCATACGAGAAGTCGGAGCTGGCCACCTTCGCGGCCACGGTGGGCTTCCCCCTCGACGACTTCCAGGTGCAGGCCTGCCAGGCCGTGGAGGCGGGTCGTGGGGTGCTCGTCGCGGCGCCGACCGGAGCCGGCAAGACCATCGTCGGCGAGTTCGCCGTGCACCTCGCCCTGTCGGGTGGGCGCAAGGCGTTCTACACCACCCCGATCAAGGCGCTGTCCAACCAGAAGTACAACGACCTCGTGCGGCGCCACGGTGCCCAGAACGTCGGGCTGCTCACCGGCGACTCCTCGATCAACGGCGAGGCACCCGTCGTCGTCATGACGACCGAGGTGCTGCGCAACATGATGTATGCCGGGTCGCGCACCCTCCACGGGCTCGGTTTCGTGGTGATGGACGAGGTGCACTACCTCGCCGACCGGTTCCGCGGAGCCGTGTGGGAGGAGGTGATCATCCACCTGCCGCAGGACGTGCAGGTCGTCTCGTTGTCAGCGACCGTGAGCAACGCCGAGGAGTTCGGCGCCTGGCTCTCGGAGGTGCGCGGCGGCGTCGACATCATCGTCTCCGAGCACCGGCCGGTGCCGCTGTGGCAGCACATGATGGTCTCCCAGTCGATGTACGACCTGTTCGTCGACGAGGCGTCCGCGCCGGTCACGGGGATCGACGCGACCCGTGTGAACCCTGAGCTCCTGCAGGCGATCCGCCAGTCGGAGCAGCGCGGCCGCTGGGACGAGGGAGCCCGCCACGGATCGCAGTCCGACCGACACGGTCGGGGAGGCCGGGGCAAGGCGCCCCGCGGGCCTGGTGGTGGTCACGGTGGACGGGGTCTGGCCCGCGCGTCCGGAGGCCGTCCCGGTGGGGGAGCCACGCGGTCGGAGGTGGTCCAACAGCTCGAGCGGGAGGGGCTCCTGCCCGCGATCACCTTCATCTTCAGCCGGGTCGGCTGCGAGGCGGCCGTGGGCCAGCTGCTGCGCGACGGCGTGCGGTTGATCCCCGAGGCGGAGGGCGACCGGATCCGTCGGACCGTCGAGGAGCGGGTCTCATCGCTGGCCGACGAGGACCTCGGTGTGCTGGGTTACTGGGACTTCGTCGACGGCCTCACCCGCGGGTTCGCCGCCCACCACGCGGGCATGCTGCCCACCTTCCGCGAGATCGTCGAGGAGCTGTTCACCGCGGGCCGGATCCGCGCGGTGTTCGCCACCGAGACGCTCGCCCTGGGCATCAACATGCCGGCGCGCACCGTGGTCATCGAGAAGCTGGTCAAGTTCAACGGCGAGACCCACGCCGACGTCACACCCGCCGAGTACACCCAGCTGACCGGGCGGGCGGGCCGCAGAGGGATCGACATCGAAGGTCACGCCCTCGTGCAGTGGAACCGGGGGATGGACCCGCTCGCGGTCGCAGGCCTCGCATCCACCCGCACCTACCCGCTCCGCTCGTCCTTCCGGCCGACCTACAACATGGCAGTCAACCTGGTCGCCCAGGTGGGTCGTGAGACCGCCCGCGAGATCCTCGAGACGTCGTTCGCGCAGTTCCAGGCCGACCGCGCCGTGGTCGGGATGGCGCGGGCGGTGCGCAAGAACGAAGAGGGCTTGGAGGGGTACGCCGAGGGGATGGCGTGCCACCTCGGCGACTTCGCGGAGTATGCCGCGCTGCGCCACGAGATCGCCCGGCTCGAGAAGGACGGGGCCCGAGAACGATCGGCCAGCAGGCGCGCCGAGGCGGCAGTCTCGTTGGAGACGCTGCGGATCGGTGACGTCATCAAGATCCCCTCAGGTCGCCGTGCGGGCTATGCCGTCGTCGTCCAGCCGTCCAAGTCCTACCGGGGCGAGACGCCTGCGCCGACCGTGGTCACCGAGGACAAGCAGCTGCTCAAGCTGACCCTCGTCGACGTGCCCACGCCGGTCGAGGCGATCGCCCACGTCAAGGTGCCGCCGCACTTCAACGCCAAGAGCCCCAAGGCGCGCCGCGACCTCGCCACGTCGTTGCGCATCGCGGTGCCCCACGACCCGCCACCGTCCCGCTCGCGCGGCTCCGCGGCATACGCGGGTAGCGCCGAGGACGGACGGATCCCCGAGCTGCGGCGCCAGCTCAAGGCCCACCCGTGCCACCAGTGCCCCGACCGCGAGGACCATGCCCGGTGGGCGGAGCGGTGGTGGAGGCTCAAGCGCGAGACCGTCGGGCTGCAGCGCAAGGTGGAGGGTCGGACCAACTCGGTGGCGCGGACCTTCGACCGGATCTGCACGCTGCTCGGCGAGATGGGCTATCTCTCGGACAGCGGTGACCTCGTGACGGCGCAGGGCGAGAACCTGCGCCGCCTCTACACCGAGAAGGACCTGCTCGCCGCAGAGTGCCTGCGCCTGGGGGTCTGGAAGCGGCTCGACCCCGCCGGGCTCGCCTCGGTCGTGTCGGCCCTGATCCACGAGCCGCGGCGCGACGAGACCGACCCGTCGCCGCGGATGCCGAACGAGGACGTGGCCGAAGCGATCCGCGAGATGAACCGGCTGTGGTCGGTGCTCGAGGACCGAGAGCGCGAGCTGGGGCTGCCGCTGACCGGCGACCCCGACGCGGGCATGGCCTGGATGATGCACCGCTGGGCCAGTGGTCGTCAGCTCGAGGAGGTGCTGCGCGGGTCCGACATGGCGGCCGGTGACTTCGTGCGGCGGTGCAAGCAGGTGGTCGACCTGCTCGGACAGATCGGCGACGCGGCTCCCGAACCCACGCTGCGCGCCACGTCGCGCAAGGCCATCGACGCCGTGATGCGCGGAGTCGTCGCCGCCGACCGGCTCGACTGACCGGAGTGTCCTCATGCCCCAACGGGGGCCTGTCGGCGCGGTTCAGCCAGCGGTCGTAAGTCACGAGCGGCGGAGGATGGGTGTTCACCCTGGGTTGGTCTGCTGACACGCGCTGTGCGCAGTGAGCGGATGGTTGTGCACCCCTAACGCCAGTCCCCGTCGAGCTCGGCCAACTGCGTCCGAGTCTCGGACAGCAGGGCGGAAGGAAGAACTACTACAAAGTCATAGCTCTCAACGTCTTGGCCCACGCTCAAGATGAGCTGATCATCGCTCATGCCCCACAACTGCACGCGCAGATCCCGTGCTGCACGTCGGCCTGGACTCGACCGCTGGGACGGGATGGCACCATGTGCATGTGAGTAGCGCAGTGGTTGTTCGCTCGCCCGGCTATATCGCCCTGTGCGGCGGGATCGTGGCCGTGTTCCTCGCCATCTCAGTCGGCGCCTTCCTGGACCCCACGTTGAAAGACTCCGGTGGCCCTGACTGGATGTTCTGGGTTGGCGCGACTGTTCTCGTTGGCCTGCTCCTGCGGGCGCCATTCGTGGGACTCGTGATCCGCGGTGACCGCATCATCCGCCGCACATGGGTGCGTTCTTGCTCATGGAGCGCGAGCGACATCACCCGGGTGGGCCCGGCGAGCTATTCGGGAAACCTCAACCGGAACTCCCGGTCGCGCCGCTTTCGCATGGTTGTCCTCACCGTGCGCGATGGCTCCACTATGAAGGCGGTCGAGGTCCCAGAGGTCTCGGGCGGTCGCCGCACGATGGAGGATCGGCTCGGAGTGCTTGCCGCGGCGCTGAACCTGCAGGAGCCGGCGCCTGTGGGGCATCACAACCCAGAGGGACCGTCGGTCCCTTAGGAGGCCGCGCTCCGCGGACATCGGCACAAGCAGATCGCGGCATGTGAGTGCGATGCACTTCCAGAGCGTGCAGGATGTCTGGTCGTGCCCCAAGATGCCATGCCGACGCTCGAGTCCCGACTCCGACAAATGGCCTCAGAGGAGCAGCGTCGGACGGCGACCGAGCTCGCGTCCGTCGTACTTCCGCTCGCAGAACTGGGTTCGCTCGGACTGCCAGCTGGGGGACTTGGTCCCATCGCCGACGCGATTCGGGCGCGGACCAGCATTCCATCAGTAGACGCGGCACGCCACGCTCTGTTCTCCATGCCGGAAATGAGCCGGGACGAAGAGCCCGAGGATCTTGCCTCCTGGTTCGCGTTCGGGGCACTCGTCGCTTGGATCTACGCGGCCGATGCGAACACGACCTCAGCCTCCGACGGGGTCGTCCACACGTTCAACCGCGTGTCCGAACTTCTGGACGAGATCGACAACGATCTCGGGGATACCCAGCTGCTGAACAAACTGCTGCTGGTGATGAACGGCCTGGGCGGGACGACCGAGTCGTGGGCCACGCTGTCCCAAGGCGTACGGGAAGCCGTCGATCGGCTTCGCTCTCGCTAACTCGAGGTTGCCCGCACATCGGTGCGGGTGCAGCCGGTCAGCGCAACGCTTCCGCTAGGGAATCTGATCGAACAGGGCGAGCGGCGCGGGGCGTGTGCCTCCATTCGGCTGTCAGACCTGGACTGTAGATTGGACACATGTTCGAATCGGGGGATGGGCGACAGGCGGTCGAGGTCGTGCGCGCCTTTGTGGCGTCGCTGGCCGTCCTCGAGGGCTGCTCGGATGCCGAGCGGATCGACCTGATCAGCGCGCTGGAGTCGCTGAAGGGTTCCGCGGCGGCAGCACAGGCACGACTGTCCGTCGCGTTCGCCGAGTCGCAGGAAGCCGCCCAGGCCGCTCCCGGCCTCCCTGCCCGCGAGCGGGGCAGGGGAGTGGCAGCCCAGGTCGCGTTGGCGCGACGCGAGTCACCACACCGGGGGTCGAGACACCTGGGCTTCGCTCGGGCCATGGTGCACGAGATGCCCGAGACGATGGCGCACCTCACGGCAGGACGGCTCAGCGAGTGGCGGGCGACGATTCTGTGCCGCGAGACGGCCGTGTTGTCCGCCGACGACCGGCGCGAGGTCGACCGGCAGCTGGCTGCCGACCTTCCCACGATGGGTGACGCGCAGGTGGCACGAGCTGCGCGAGGGTTCGCTGCCACGCTCGACCCGGCGGCCATGGCCAGCCGGGCCAGCAAGGCCGCGACCGAGCGCTGCGTGTCCCTGCGACCGGCACCCGACACGATGACCTACCTGAGCGGACTGCTCCCGGTCTCGCAAGGCGTTGCGACGTACGCGGCGCTGGACCGTCGGGCGAGCGAGCTGATCGCCGCGGGAGACGAGCGAGGGCGCGGCCAGATCATGGCCGACACGCTGGTGGAGCGGGTCACCGGTCAGGCGACTGCCGATGCCGTTCCTGTCGAGGTGCAGCTCGTGGTGCCCGCCGGCACCCTGATGGGTTCGACCGACGAGCCGGCCGAGGTGGTGGGGGGTGGCCCGATCTCGGCCGATTCCGCACGCGCCCTGCTCAGCGCCTCCACCGAAACTGACGCGAGGATCTGGTTTCGTCGACTCCTGACCTCCGTGGACGGCACACAGCTCACCGGGCTCGAGAGTCGTCGACGGTTGTTTCCCGAGGCGCTCAAGCGCTTCCTCCTCCTGCGCGACAAGACCTGCCGCACTCCGTGGTGCGATGCGCCGATCCGGCACACCGACCACGTCGTGGCTGCTGGTCGGGATGGGCCCACCAGTGCCGCCAACGGGCAGGGTCTGTGCGTTGCCTGCAACCAGGCCAAGGAGGCCGAAGGGTGGAGCGCACGGGTTGTCGCAGACGGACTGACCGGTGCGGGCCGAACAGGACGACACCGAGTTCGGCTGCGCACTCCCACCGGCCACACCTACGACTCCACCGCACCGCCGCTGCTCGAAGCCCGCAGAGCGAGTCCGGACTTCAGCTGGGTCGAGCACTCTCTCGAAGTCAACCTGGCCGCCGCGTAGCTCGACCCTGCGCCTCGAATCTGCTAATCGATGCGCAGCGCCGACAGGACCCGGTTGAACGAGCTGGTCACCCCGAACTCACTGGCGACCTTGCTCATCAGCACGGGATCGGCCACCTCGGTCGGCAGGGCGAGATCCGCGTGGGCCACGGGCGCATCGCGAGTCACCCTGACCACCGTCGGGGCCACATCGAGGTAGGCCGTGGCGGCCTCGAGGTTGGCCCGCCGGGCTCCCTTGATGGCCGGGTCGCCCGAGTCGATCGCTGCGCGCAGGCCCGCGAGCGAGCCGTACTCGGCGATGAGCTGAGCCGCGGTCTTGTCTCCGATGCCCTTCACCCCGGGGAGGCCATCACTGGTGTCACCGCGCAAGACGGACATGTCGAGGTAGGCATCACCGGTCTCCACGGCATACCGCGCCCGCAAGTAGGCCTGGGTCGCCAGATCGGGCTCACGGACTCCACCCTTCCCGGTGTAGAGAACGCGCACCCCTCGAGCGTCGTCGACGAGCTGGAGGAGGTCGCGATCACCCGTGACGATGTCGACCTCCATGGTGCCGCCCCACCTCGTGGCGAGTGTGCCGATCACGTCGTCGGCCTCGAAGCCATCAGCGCCGAGCCGGGCGATCCCCAGAGCCGCCAGTGCGTCGACGATCACCGGCACCTGGGGCGCCAGGTCGTCCGGGACCTCCTCGGCGACGGTGTCCTCAGAGGCCGGGTGGGCCTGGTCCGGCACGTCGCTCGACAGCGGCGCGGGCGACTCCTGGGTCACTCGGTGGGCCTTGTAGCTGGGCAACAGGTCGACCCGCCACTGCGGCCGCCAGTCGTTGTCCCAGCACGCCACGAGGTGCGTCGGCTGGTGGGTGGTGACGAGCGAGGCGATCATGTCGAGGAAGCCGCGGACCGCGTTGGTGGGCGGCTGCGACGGGTCGCTGCGCTGGTCGGGGACGCCGAAGAACGCGCGGAAGTAGAGCGAAGCGCTGTCGAGCAGCATGAGACGGCCGGTGCTGGCGAGCGAGGTCATGGCGGACATGCTCCCACCTGACGGCCCCGACCTCAGTAGGGTGTGGACGTGGAAGACCTCGATCGTCGCATCGTCGACCTGCTGCGCGCCGACGGCCGGATGAGCTACACCGACCTGGGCAAGGCCATGGGCCTGTCCACGTCTGCGGTGCACCAGCGCGTCCGCCGGCTCGAGGAGCGCGGCGTGGTCAAGGGGTATGCCGCGCTCGTGGACTTCACGGCGCTCGACCTCCCGCTGACGGCTTTCATCTCCATCTCACCGCTGGATCCGGCTGCCCCCGACGACATCCCGGACCGGCTCCGCGACATCACCGAGCTCGAGGCCTGTCACTCCGTGGCGGGGGAGGAGAACTACATCCTCAAGGCCAGGGTGCGCACCCCCGGCGACCTCGAGGGTCTCCTGGCCAGGATCCGAGCCGCTGCCAACGTGGCCACGCGGACGACCGTCGTGCTCTCGACGCCCTGGGAGTAGCCCCTCAGCGAGCGATCGAGGCCACCCGAGCCTTGGTCGCGGTCACGAGGTCGGCTGGCGCCAGCGAGAGGTCCAGACCACGCCGGCCCCCCGAGACGTAGACGCGGTCGAACGCCAGGGCCGACTGGTCGACGACGGTGGGCAGCGCCTTCCGCTGGCCGATGGGGGAGATCCCTCCCACGACGTAGCCCGTGGAACGCTCGGCGGCAGCCGGCTCGGCCATGGTGACCTTCTTGAGGCCGAGCGCCGCGGCGACCGCTTTGAGGTCGAGCTGGCGGTCGACGGGGACGACCCCCACGGCGAGTCCGGAGTCACCGGCGACGAGGAGGGTCTTGAACACCTGACCGGGCGGGACCGACAACGCCGCGGCGGCTTCCAGTCCGTAGGAAGCCGCCGCGGGGTCGTGGTCGTAGGCATGCAGCTCGAAGGCCAGCCCGAGCCGGGTCAGGGCCGTCGTGGCGGGGGTGCCTGAGGCCAAGCTCAGCGCCGCTCGACGCGCTTCACGAGCGACCAGGCTGCGGGGAGCAGGCCGGCCGCCGCGGCGATCTTGAGGGCGTCACCGATGAGGAAGGGCGTCATGCCCGCCTTCAGACCGGCCTGCAGGTCCATGCCGGTCGCGTTCATCAGCCACGACACCCCCACGGCGTAGATGACCAGGTTGCCGAGCACCATGGTGATCGCCGTCCTGGCCACCGTCCGGTCACCTCCGCGCTGGGCCAGCCAGCCCACGAGGGTCGCCGCGATGACGAAGCCGATGACGTAGCCGAAGGTGGCACCGCCCCAGCCGTCCTGGTGCCCGGCGAACCAGTTCACGCCGAGGCCGCCGGCCACCAGGTAGGTGCCGACGCTGAGGAGGGCTCGCAGGCCACCGAGTGAGGCGCCGGTGAGCAGGACGGCGAACGTGCCGAGCGTCAAGGGCACCGGTGTGCCGGGCAACGGGATGCTCCACTGCGAGAGCAGGCCGATGAAACCGGCACCCGCGGCGATGAGGGCGAGGTCGCGGACCCGGGTGCCGACGGAATCCGGGACGCCGGCGACGGCGGGGACGTAGTCAGCGAGGACGCGCTTGTGGGGGAGGGCGATAGCAGTCACGGGAGCAACCTAGCGAAACCCGGCCACGCGACCTACGCACGTCTCGCGTCGACCGCGTCACACCCGTGACGAGCCCCCTCAGACCAGCGACGCCTCGCGGCTGGCGGCGGCGCGCTCGACAGCCACGGCGTGGGCGGCCTCGTGGTCGCCCTCCTCGCGCCACCACTGCTGACCGGCCTCCGGGAGCGTGTAGATCGGGTCGTAGTAGACGTAGTCACGCGACAGGGCGTCGGTGTCTGCGCCCTCGATGGAGGTGCGGTAGTTCTTGCGCCAGAACGACATGCCGCGCTCGGTGTCGTAGCTGTCGACCTGGTGCACCCAGCGCTTGCCCACGTACGGGACGTCGCACACGATGCGCGGCGTGGCGAACCCGGGGAGGTAGCCCATCATCGAGTGCTGCAGGTGCTGCGCCTCGGCGAGCGACAGCCGCCAGTGCTCGGAGAACGGGATCATGTCGCACATGTAGAAGTAGTAGGGCGTGATCATCGCGTCGTCCTGCAGCGCGAAGCAGAGGTCGAGCAGCTGCTCGGTGGAGTCGTTGACCCCACGCATGAGGACACCCTGGTTGCGCACATCCCGCACCCCCGCCTCGAGCATCGCCTTCGCGGCGTCGGCCACCAGCGGCGTCACGGACTGGGCGTTGTTGACGTGGGTGTGGATGGCGAGCGAGACACCGCGCGAGCGTGCCTTGGCGGAGACCCGGGCCACGCCCTCGACCACGTCGGACTGCAGCCAGTGCTGGGGCAGCCCCATGAGGGCCTTGGTGGCGAGGCGGATGTCGCGGATGTTGTCGACGTCGAGCAGCTTGTCGAGGAAGCCCTCGAGGTTCTTCCAGGGCATGTTGGCGACGTCACCGCCGGAGACCACGACGTCGCGCACCTGGGGCGTCTGCTGGAGGTAGGCGAGCATCGCGGCGTAGCGGTCGACCGGCTTGCCGGTGAGCTTGAGCTTGTCGATCACCGGCGTGGAGTTGCCGACGAGGTCCATGCGGGTGCAGTGGCCGCAGTACTGCGGACAGGTCGGCAGCAGCTCGGCCAGCACCTTCGTGGGGTAGCGGTGGGTCAGGCCCTCGGCCACCCACATGTCGTGCTCGTGGAGGCTGTCGCGCGTCGCGTGCGGGTGGGACGGCCAGTCCGTGCGCCGGTCGGAGAAGACGGGGAGCATGTAGCGACGGATCGGGTCGGCGTAGAACGCCCGCGTGAACTCGGCGCCGGCCGCGGGCATCGTGCCGTCGGCCCAGGTCAGCTCGCTGACCATGGTGTTCATCATCTGCGGGGGCACCAGCATCGACATGGTCGCCCGCTCGGCCTGGTCGCGCTCGAGGTCGGCGTAGAACGCGTCGCTCAGCAGGTCGCCCATGAGCTCACGCAGCTGCTTGAGGTTCTTGACACAGTGCGCCCGCTGCCACTGGGCGCTGGCCCAGTCGGTGGCGGTGACGTCACGCCAGCCGGGGAAACGGGTCCAGTCGGGCTCGACCAGCTCGCGGTGCCGGTAGACATAGGGCTGCTCGATCGCGGTGCTCATACGTGGCAGGATACGGGACAGGTTCCGATGAAATCGACAATCGACCGCACAATTTGCGGCGTGTGTCGCTGTTGATGGGAGATTCTGTGTCTGCGTCGATCGAAAGGCGGGCGTCGATCGAACGCCGACCCACGCCGTCCTCGCCGGTGGGCCTGCACCGCGTGCTCGAGCCGGCCGGAGCCTGTCTCCCGCAGGCCGCCACACGCCTCGACGCCTCGCCAGAGCTGTGGCCCGACGAGGTGCGCATCGCGATCGAGACGCTCAACCTCGACGCCGCGTCGTTCCGGCAGCTCTCCGAGAAGCACGGGGCAGACGGCGACGCCGTGCGCTCCGAGGTCCTCGACATCGTGGCGACCCGGGGCAAGATGCAGAACCCCGTCACCGGCTCGGGCGGCATGCTCATCGGCACGGTCGCCGAGGTCGGGCCCGAGTCCTCCCTGGGCCTGTCGGTCGGCGACCGCGTCGCGACCCTCGTCTCGCTCTCGCTGACCCCGCTCGTCATCACCGACGAGCTCGCCGGCTGGGACGGCCGGTCCGAGCGCGTCCCGGCCGAGGGGCACGCCATCCTGTTCGGGCGCTCGATCGCCGCCCAGCTGCCCGACGACCTCGACCCGGCCCTCGCCCTCATGGTGATGGACGTCTGCGGCGCACCAGCGCTCGTGGCGCGCGTCGTGCGCGAGTATGCCGAGCGCGGACTCGCGCCGACGGTGGCGGTCCTCGGTGGGGCCGGCAAGTCGGGCTCACTCTCGCTCGCGGCTGCCGCCGACGCGGGCGCGGGACGGCGGATCGCCGTCGTGCCGTTCCAGCGCGAGGCCGACCTGCTCTCGGGTACCGGGCTGGCGGACGAGGTGGTCATCGCCGACGCGCGCAGCCCCCTGGGGCTCTCCGAGGCGGTGGCGGCGGCAGGCGGACCGGCTGACGTCACCGTCGTCTGCGTCGACGTGCCGGGGTGCGAGCAGCCGGCCATCCTGTCGACCGCGCAGGGCGGCACGATCATCTACTTCTCCATGGCCACGAACTTCGCCGCGGCTGCCCTCGGCGCCGAGGGCGTGGCTGCTGACGTGCGCATGCTGGTGGGCAACGGGTACGTGCCCGGCCACGCGGCATACGCGCTCGAGCTCATCCGGAAGGACGCCGCGGTGCGCGGGCTGTTCGAGGGACGCCTCGAGGACTAGGAGGACCAAGGGCCTATCGCTGCGCCACGGCTGCGTGGTGGGGTGGGGCGCATGCCGGAGAACTCCGCTGTGCCCGACGCCCTGTCCTACTCCGCCGAGGACCTCGACCTCGACCTTCGGTGGTGGGCCGCAGCCAACTACCTGACGGTCGGACAGATCTACCTGCGCGACAACGCCCTGCTGCGCGAGCCGCTGACCCTGGCGCACACCAAGCCGCGCCTGCTCGGCCACTGGGGCACCAGTCCCGGCCTCTCGATGATCTACGCGCTGGTGAACCGACGCATCCGGGAGACCGGCTCCGACTGGCTCTACGTCACGGGCCCCGGGCACGGAGGTCCCGCGCTCGTGGCGGCGGCCTGGCTCGAGGGCACGTACAGCGAGGTCTACCCGCACATCGGTGACGACGCCGAAGGCGTGCTGAACCTCTTCCGCCAGTTCTCCTCACCCGGGGGAGTGCCCAGCCACGTCAGCGTGCAGACCCCGGGCTCGATCCACGAGGGGGGCGAGCTCGGCTACGCGCTGGTCCACGCGGCCGGTGCCGCCTTCGACCACCCCGACCTCGTCGTCGCGTGCGTCGTCGGCGACGGCGAGGCCGAGACCGGACCCATGGCCGCGTCGTGGCGTCTGCCCACCTTCCTCAACCCCCGGCGCGACGGCGCCGTGCTGCCGATCCTGCACCTCAACGGCTACAAGATCGCCGGCCCGACCGTGCTTGGCCGCACCTCCGACGACGACGTCGAGGCCTACCTGCGCAGCCAGGGCTGGGACCCCGTGACCGTCAGCGGCGACGAGCCGCAGGTGGTGTTCCCCGCCTTCCGTGCAGCCCTGGCCGCTGCGCACGACCGGATCCGCGACATCCAGGCTGGCGCGCGGGAGGGCGAGGGCCCGGCCGAGCCGGTGCGGCACTCCTGGCCGGCCATCGTGCTGCGCACCCCCAAGGGCTGGACCGGGCCCGCCGTCGTGGACGGCAAGCAGGTGGAGGGCACCAACCTGTCCCACCAGGTGCCGTTGTCCGGACTGGCCACTGACCCCGAGCACCTCAGGATGCTCGAGGAGTGGCTGCACACCTACCGACCCGAGGAGCTCTTCGACGCCGACGGCCGACTCGCGCCCGAGCTGCGGTCCCTGGCCCCGGAGGGAGACAAGCGGATGTCGGCCACTCCCTACGCGAACGGCGGGCGGTTGCGGGTCGACCTGCCGCCGCTGGACCTGACGACCCACGAGTTCTCGGTGTCGCCCTCCACCCGGGGACAGCTCTCGTTGGAGAACACCATCACCTCGGGTCGCCTCATGCGCGACGTGTATGCCGCGACGTCCCGTCCCGACGGCGGCGGCACCTTCCGGCTCTTCTCGCCGGACGAGACGGCGAGCAACCGCCTCCAGCCGGTGTTCGAGGTCACCGAACGCTGCTTCATGGGCCCACTGCGGGACACCGACGACCACCTCGGCCCGGACGGCCGGGTGATGGAGGTGCTGAGCGAGCACCTCTGCGAGGGATGGCTCGAGGGCTACCTGCTCAGCGGCCGCCACGGGGTGTTCGCGACCTACGAGGCGTTCGCGATGGTCTCGGCCTCCATGGCGATCCAGCACGTGAAATGGCTCCAGCACGCCCAGGAGCTGCCGTGGCGGGCCGACGTGTCGTCCCTCAACGTGTTGCTCACGTCGACCTGCTGGCGCAACGACCACAACGGCTTCTCCCACCAGGGCCCGGGCCTGATCGACTGCCTCATCCCGTTGTCGCCGGAGGTGGTGCGGGTGTGGTTCCCGCCTGACGCCAACACGACCCTCTCGATCACCGACCACTGCCTGCGCAGCACCAACCACGTCAACCTCATCGTCGTCGACAAGCAGCAGCACCTGCAGTACCTGTCGCTCGAGGAGGCCCACGCCCACTGCGCTGCGGGAGCGGGCGTGTGGGAGTGGGCCAGCACCTGTGGCCCGGACGACGAACCCGACATCGTGCTCGCCTGCGCCGGGGACGTGCCGACGCAGGAGGCGCTGGCGGCGGTCGAGCTGCTCGCCGAGCACGTGCCCGGCCTTCGGGTGCGGTTCGTCAACGTGGTCGACTTCATGGCGCTGCTGCCCGAGAACGACCACCCGCACGGCTACTCGGACAGCACGTTCGACGGGCTGTTCACCCAGGACAAGCACGTGGTCTTCGCGTTCCACGGTTACCCCCGCGCCGTGCACCAGCTGATCCACGGCCGCAGCAACCCCGGGCGGTTCCACGTGCGCGGGTTCAACGAGCAGGGCACGACGACGACACCGTTCGACATGGTCGTGCTCAACCGGATGAGCCGCTTCCACCTCGCCCTGGAGGTGCTGCGCAGAGCCGACCGACGGGTGGCCGGCTGGGATCGTCTCACCGAGCTGTGCGAGCGCCGGCTGGCCGAGCACCGGCCCTACATCGAGGAGCACCTCGAGGACCTGCCCGACATCGCGGAGTGGACGTGGCGTGGTCTGGACCGTCACGGCGCGACCACCGGGCCGGGCCGGTAGTTTCGACCCGTGGCCACCAGCATCTACATCGCCGGCACCGAGGCACAGTCCGGCAAGTCGGCGGTGGCCGTCGGGTTGCTCGACCAGCTGTCGCGCCGGGCCGGGCGGGTGGGCGTCTACCGACCCATCGTGCGCTCGGGCGTCGACGACGAGCTGGTGCAGACGCTGTTGTCGCAGCTGCCCGGCGACCTGACCGTCGCCCAGGCCTGTGGCGTCACCTACGACGAGCTGCACGCCGACCCCGAGGGGGCGATGGGGGTGATCGTGGACCGGTTCCACGACATCGCGCGCGCCCACGACGTGGTGCTGGTGGTGGGGTCCGACTTCACCGACGTCGCCGCTCCGACCGAGTTCTCGGTCAACGCGGCGGTGGCCGCCAACCTGGGATCCCGGCTGCTGCTCGTGGTCCCGGCCCAGGGCCGCGACGCGGTCGACGTCGCCACGACCGCCGAGATGGGCGTGCAGGCCGCGCGAGAGGCCCACGCACACGTGACGGGAGTGGTGGCCAACCAGGTCTCGCCCGATCGGCTGGACGAGACGCAGCGCGAGGTGTCGGAGCGGGTGCACGTGCCCGTCCAGGCCCTGCCCGAGACGCCCCTCCTCAGGGCGCCCACGGTCAAGGACCTCCTCGACGCGTGCGGGGGACGGCTCGTCCACGGCGACCCCCGATGGCTCGACCGTGAGTGCATGGGCCTCGTCGTCGGCGCGATGACGATGCCGCACGTGCTCGACCGGCTGATCGACGGCGGGGTGGTCATCGTCCCCGGCGACCGCGAGGACGTGGTGCTCGGCGTTCTGCTCGCGCACCGGTCCAAGACGTTCCCGAACCTCGCCGGGATCGTCCTCAACGGAGGCTTCCCCCTGCCACCCCAGGTGGAGCGGCTCATCGAGGGACTCGACGTCGTGCTGCCCGTGATCGCCACCGACGGCGGCACGATGACCACCGCATCGCGCCTCGGCGCCGCCCGGGGCCGGCTCACCCCCGACTCCACCCGCAAGCTGGAGGCCGCGGTCGCCATGGTCGAGCGCGGCCTCGACGCGGAGGCCCTCCTGGGCCCGGTGGCCACGGCAGGTGGCGGCGCGGTGACGCCGCTGATGTTCGAGCACCGGCTGGTCGAGGAAGCCCGCGCGTCCGGGGCCCACATCGTGCTGCCCGAAGGGGCCGAGGACCGCATCCTCCTGGCCGCCGACACGGTGCTCGCCCGGGGCATCGCCACGCTCACCCTCCTGGGGGTGGAGGAGACGATCCGCGCGAACGCCGCACGACTCGGCGTGGACATCTCGAAGGCGACGGTCATCGACCCCGCCACCAGCAGGCTGCGGGAGTCCTTCGCCAGCGAGTACGCCACCCTGCGCGCGCACAAGGGGGTCACCCTCGACCAGGCCCGCGACCGCGTGGTCGACCCGTCGTACTTCGGCACCATGATGGTGCACCAGGGCCTCGCCGACGGCATGGTGTCGGGCTGCATCACGACGACGGCACACACGGTCCGCCCGGCCCTCGAGATCGTGCGCACCGCCCCCGACGTGTCGGTGGTCTCCAGCGTCTTCCTGATGTGCCTTGCCGACCGGGTGCTCGTCTACGGGGACTGCGCCGTCAACCCTGACCCCACCGCCGAGCAGCTGGCCGACATCGCGATTTCCTCGGCTCGCACGGCCCAGCGGTTCGGGATCGAGCCGCGGGTGGCGATGCTGTCGTACTCGACGGGGGAGTCGGGGAGCGGGGCAGACGTCGACAAGGTGCGGGCCGCCACGGCGCTGGTCCACCAACGGGCGCCTGAGCTGCTCGTCGAGGGCCCGATCCAGTACGACGCCGCGGTCGACCCCCACGTGGCTGCGACCAAGCTCAAGGACAGCCCGGTCGCCGGACGCGCCACCGTGCTGGTGTTCCCCGACCTCAACACCGGCAACAACACCTACAAGGCGGTGCAGCGCAGCGCCTCCGCCGTGGCCATCGGACCAGTGCTCCAGGGCCTCAACCGGCCCGTGAACGACCTGTCCCGAGGGGCCCTGGTGCGCGACATCGTCAACACGATCGCGATCACCGCCGTGCAGGCCGGCGCCTGATGGCGGCCGCGCGCACGGTCCTGGTCGTCAACGCCGGCTCCTCGTCGCTGAAGTACCAGGTGCTCGACGCGGAGACGGGCGAGACCGCGGCGTCCGGGATCGTCGAGCAGATCGGGGGCGCGGGGCGCCTGCGCCACACGAGTGGCGGCCGCACCCACGAGTCCGACGTCACGTGCACCGACCACCGGGCGGCGCTGGAAGCAGCACGGTCAGCGCTGCGCGAGCATGGCCCCGACCTCGTGGGCACGCCGCCGTTCGCGGTCGGCCACCGTGTCGTGCACGGCGGGCCCCGGTTCACCGAGCCGGTCCTCATCGACGACGGCGTGGTCGCCGCGATCCGCGAGCTCGTGCCGCTGGCGCCCCTGCACAACCCAGCCAACCTCGAGGGCATCCTCAGCGCCCGGGAGTCCTTCCCCGGCGTGCCGCAGGTGGCGGTCTTCGACACCGCCTTCCACCAGAGCCTGCCCGCGCACGCCCACACGTATGCCGTCCCGATCGACTGGCGCGAACGCCACCAGGTCAGGCGCTACGGCTTCCACGGCACGTCGCACCGGTTCGTGTCGCGGCGCACGGCCCAGCTCCTGGGCCACAGCCCGGTCGACTGCAACGTCATCGTGCTCCACCTCGGCAACGGCGCGAGCGCCTGTGCGGTGCAGGGTGGCGTCAGCGTCGACACCTCGATGGGTCTGTCACCCCTCGAGGGCCTCGTCATGGGCACCCGGTCGGGCGACGTCGACCCTGCGCTGGGCGCGTACCTCGCCCGCGTCGCCGACCTGGATGCCACGGCATACGACGAGGCACTCAACAAGGCCAGCGGCCTCCTGGGCCTGGCCGGCGTCTCCGACCTGCGCGAGCTCGAACGCCGCCGCTGCGACGGTGACGCCGGCGCCGTGCTGGCGTTCGACGTGATGGTCTACCGGTTGCGCAAGTACGTCGGTGCATACGCCGTGGCGCTGGGACGCGTGGACGCCATCGCCTTCACCGGCGGCATCGGGGAGAACAGCGTCGCGGTGCGCGCAGCCGTGCTGTCGGGTCTGGAAGCACTCGGGGTCGCCCTGGACGACGAGGCCAATGCGCAGGGGCCCCCTGAACGGCTCGTCACCGCGGAGGACAGCCGCATCCCGGCCTACGTCGTGCCGACCAACGAGGAGCTGGAGATCGCCCGGGCCTGCCTCGCCGTGCTGGGGGAGGACGAGCCCGTCTAGGGTGCTGGGCGTGAGCACCCTCTACCGCGGCGGCTTCGTCTACAGCCCGATCGACCCGTTCGCGAACGCGATGGTCGTCGACGAGGCGACCGGCACCATCGCCTGGATCGGTGGCGACGACGCCGCCGCCGTGCACGTGGATGCGGTGGACCACGTGGTCGAGCTCGACGGTGCCCTGGTCGCGCCGGCCTTCGTCGACGCCCATGCGCACGTGTCGCAGACCGGTGCGGGGCTGCGTGGTGTCGACCTGGTCTCGACCCGCTCGGTCGTGGAGGCCCTCAGCCGGATCGAGGACGCTGCCCGGCGCGGACAGGGCCGACCCGTCTACGCCCCGAACTGGGACCAGGACCACTGGGCCGAACGCCGACCCCACACCGGGGCGGAGCTCGACCGGGCGACCTACGGCGGGGTCGTCTACTCGCCCCGGGTCGACGGCCACTCCGCCGTCATCTCCTCGGCGCTCGCCGCCGCCTCGGGCGCCCGTGAGCTGCCGGGTTGGGAAGGTGAGGGGCTGGTGACCCGCGACGCCCACCACGCGGCCCGGGAGGCCTTCAACGGAGCCGTCACCCCCGCCCAGCGACAGGCGGACATCGACCTCGCCCTCCGGACGGCGGCCGCCGCAGGCATCGGACTCGTCCAGGAGAACGGCGGTCGCACCCTGTCGGGCACCGACGACTTCGCCGAGGTGTTGGCGGCGGGGGAGCGGGGCGACGGGCCACAGACCCTCGGCTACTGGGCCCAGCTCGTATCCGACGAGGCCGAGGCCCGTGACGTGGCGACCGTGCGCGGTGCACGCGGGTTGGCTGGAGACCTCAACATCGACGGCTCGGTGGGCTCGAGGACCGCCCACCTGCGCGAGGCCTATGCCGACGCGCCCGGTCACACCGGCAACGCGTACCTCACGGTGGAGCAGGTCCGCGACCACGTGGCTGCGTGCTCCCTGGCCGGGCTGCAGGCCGGTTTCCACGTGATCGGTGACGCAGGGGTCGACACCGCGGTGGCCGGTTTCGAGGCCGCCGCCGAGCTCGTCGGCGCACCCGTCGTCACCCGGTGCCGCCACCGGCTCGAGCACCTCGAGATGGTCTCCCGGGAGGGGATCGAACGACTCGTCCGCCTCGGGGTCGGGGCGAGCGTCCAGCCTGCCTTCGACGCGTTCTGGGGAGGCGACCACGGCATGTATGCCACGCGGCTCGGCGCCGACCGCGTGCACGGCCGGAGCGGGGACGACTCCGCGCCGATGAACGCGTTCGCCTCGATGCTGGCCGCCGGCATGACCGTGGCCTTCGGTTCGGACTCCCCGGTGACCCCCTTCGCCCCCTGGGAGGCGGTGCGCGCCGCGGCGTTCCACCACGACGAGAGCCAGCGGGTGTCGGCCCGGTCGGCCTTCCTGGCCCACACCCGTGGTGGCTGGCGCGCGGCGGGATTCGACGACCGCGGCTATCTCGACCTCGGGCTGCCCGCCACCTTCGCCGTCTGGGAGGTGGGTGACCTCGTGGTGCAGGCCCCGGACGACCGCATCCAGACCTGGTCGACCGACCCACGCTCGGGGACGCCGGGGCTGCCCGACCTGTCGCCCGGCGAGCCGGCCCCGACCTGCCAGCGCACCGTCGTGCGCGGGCGGACCGTCTTCGACTCGGGCGCCCTGGGCTCCTGAGGTGCCATCGGGAAGGATGATTTGCGGCTCTACGCAAGGCTCGCCGGAAATCCTCTCTCCCACTGCTAGATTTGCCGCGTGTCTTCGCGCGTGAAACCACTCCTCGACCTCGACCCGGCTGACGTCCGCCGGGCCCGCTCGCTGGCCCGGAAGGCCGGCCGACCGGTCGTCAAGCTGGCCCAGAGCCACACGACGGTCAGCGTCGAACGCGCCACCCTGCGACTGGCCGGACTGTCCGGCGCCGACCACGAGCGCGTGCCGTGGGTCAACCACCTCGTCGACGCCGTGCGGTCCGAGGTCGGCCTCGAGCACGGCATCACCAGCCCGGTGTTCGACGCACTGCGCAGGGGAGAGGCCCCCGACCTGCTCACCCTCGCCCAGAAGGCGGCCAGCGGCTCGGTGCAGTTCCGGCTGCCCGAGGGCAAGGCCGCCACCGCGGCCGCCAAGGACGCGCGCCGCGAGGTCAGCCGCGGCATACGCACGATCGACCGGCAGCGGGCCACCCGCGACCGGCTCATCAAGCGCCACGGCGACCCCGAGCAGCGTCCCTGGATCTACCTCATCGTCGCCACCGGCGACATCTACGAGGACATCCCGCAGGCCCAGAACGCCGCCCGCGAGGGCGCCGACATCATCGCCGTGATCCGCTCCACGGGTCAGTCGCTCCTGGACTACGTGCCCGAGGGCGCCACCCGCGAGGGGTATGCCGGCACGTACGCCACCCAGGAGAACTTCCGCCTCATGCGCGCCGCCCTGGACGAGACCTCCAAGGAGCTGGGGCGCTACATCAGGCTGACGAACTACGCGTCCGGGCTCTGTATGCCGGAGATCGCCACGCTGGCCGGGCTCGAGCGGCTCGACATGATGCTCAACGACTCGATGTACGGGATCCTCTTCCGCGACATCAACCCGATCCGGACCTTCGTCGACCAGCGGTTCAGCCGCCAGATCCACGCCCGTGCGGGGATCATCATCAACACCGGCGAGGACAACTACCTCACGACCGCCGACGCCGTCGAGGCCGCGCACACGGTCACCGTGAGCCAGCTCCTCAACGAGTACTTCGCCAAGGAGGCCGGGCTCGAGGACTGGCAGCTCGGCCTGGGCCACGCGTTCGAGATCAACCCCGAGATCCCGGACTCGTTCCGGATGGAGCTGGCCCACGCGTTGCTGGCTCGCCAGCTGTTCCCCGACGCGCCGCTGAAGTGGATGCCGCCGACCAAGCACATGACCGGCGACGTCTTCCGGGGTTACCTCCTCGACGGGTTCTTCAACCTGGTCGGCGCCATGACCGGGCAGGGGATCCTCCTGGTCGGCATGATGACCGAGGCCGTCGTGACGCCGTTCCTGTCCGACCGTGACCTGGCCCTGCAGAACGTGCGCTACGTCCTCAACGCCGCGGGCGGCCTCACCGAGGACTTCCACCCCCCACGCGACGGCTTCATCCAGACCCGGGCCAGGGGCGTGCTCGGCGAGGCCATCGACCTGCTCACGACGATCACCGAGGAGCCGGGTCAGGCCCCGCTGCTGGAGGCGATCGCCGACGGCACGTTCGGCCTGATGAAGCGCCCAGCGAACGCCGGGAAGGGGCTCGACGGGGTGGTCCTGCGTGCCGACGGCTACGACAACCCGGCCACGACCCTCCTCGAGACGGGGGAGACCCGATGACGCCAGACATCGTGCGGCCGTACGGCGACACCACGGGTGACGGGATGGTGCAGGTCTCGTTCACCCTGCCCGTCCCCCACGACAAGCGAGCCGAGGGCGCGGCCCTGCAGCTCGCGGCCAAGATGGGCCTCGAGCCGGCCCTGCTGGTCCACGCGAAGGCGATGGGCCCGGACTTCACCTTCTTCGTGGTCTACGGCAGCGCGACGCACCTGGTGGACCTGCGCGAGGTCACCGTGGTGGAGCGCGAGTTCCCGTTGCTCAGCCCGACCGAGGTCAACAAGGCGATCAAGACGCGGCTGCGGCGCAAGCTCGTGGTGGTCGGGGCCTGCATCGGCACCGACGCCCACACGGTGGGGATCGACGCGATCCTCAACATCAAGGGCTTCGCGGGGGAGAAGGGCCTGGAGTACTACCGCGAGATCAAGGTGGTGAACCTCGGAGCCCAGGTGCTGGTGCCCGAGCTCGTCGCGCGGGCCCGGGCGGAGAAGGCCGACGCCGTCATGGTCAGCCAGGTCGTCACCCAGCGCGATGCGCACATCCACAACACCACCACCATGAGCGCGGCCTTCCGGGAGGCCTACCCTGCCGGGCAGGTCCCGTTGCTCGTCGTCGGCGGGCCGCGGTTCGAGGAGGGGTCGGCCCCCAAGCTCGGGGTGGACCGGATCTTCGGGCGCGGCACCACGCCCGGCGAGGTGGCCAGCTACCTCGTCCACGCCCTCGCCCCTGCGGCCCCCCGCTCGAAGGAGAAGTGATGACCGCCCCCACCGGAGCGACCGTCGGCCTGACCGTCACCCACCGCCGCTACGTGCCCTACAGCCACGCCCACTACGCGGGGAACCTCGTCGACGGCGCCTACTCCCTCGCAGCGTTCGGCGACGTCGCCACGGAGCTGTGCATCCGCACCGACGGCGACGAGGGCCTTTTCGCGTCGTACTCCGACGTCCAGTTCAAGGCACCCGTGCGCGCCGGTGACGTCATCGAGATCGAGGCACGTCTGATCAGGGCCGGCACCCGCAGCCGCGAGATGGAGTTCGAGGTCCGGGTCGTGGGACGCGGCGCTCCTGAGCGCGGGGAGTCCGCGGCAGACGTCCTGGACCCGCCAGTCGTGGCCACGACAGCGCGTGGGGTTGTCGTGGTTCCGCCACCGGCCCCGACCGCCTGAGCTGACGTCTCGGCGTGTCGCGCACGACACGCCGACCGTTCGCCGATTCATCACAGACTCCTTGCAGCACAAGGCTTTTGGCGGACACGCATGACCTGCGCAAACGCACGGCCATGCTGGTGAACTCCGGGTTGACACCGGCCGTCGCCGGGGTAAGTTGGCCCACGGTTGTTCACCGATGGGCCGTCGACCAGGGGGAAGCCAGGCCGGAGACACACGCATTGACCGGTGGCTAGCGCGCGCAGCCACCGCCTGCCAGCAGTGACGTGTGACCCGTACTGGTGCCCCGCCTCGAGGCGGTGGTGGACGGCGGCACGGCCCGCGCGCTTAGTAGACAACAGCAGGATGTCGGCACCCAGTCGGCCCCTTGCTGGTCCCAACGGCGGCGCGGGCCGTTCCGTGTCCTACCGTGGTCCCGTGCGCCTGTCGACCCAACCCCAGTCGACCCAACCCCCGTCGACCCTCACCCTGAGAGCAGGAGTACGCCTCGTCGTCGCGACGGCGTCCGGTCTCCTCACCGCCCAGGCCTTCCCGGAGCACAACGTCTGGTGGCTCGCCCCCGTCGGCGTCGGCCTGCTCTCCGCGGTCGTGCTCGGCACCCGCTGGCGCCTGGCCCTGGCGCTCGGCCTGGCCCACGGTCTTGGCTTCTTCCTGCCGACGCTTTCCTGGTCAGGGGTCTACGTCGGCAACCTCCCCTGGATCGCCCTGTCGACGCTCGAGGCCCTCTACGTCGCCGGCATGTGTGCCGTCACCACGGTGGTCCAGCGTCCACTCCTCCCGTCCCGCCTGCGACCACTCGCGTATGCCGCTGTGCCCCTGGCGTGGGTCCTGCAGGAGTGGGCCCGCGGCACGACGCCGTTCGGAGGCTTCCCGTGGGCCCGGCTCGCCTTCAGCCAGGCCGACAGCCCGCTGGCCCCCTTGGCCCGCTTCGGTGGCGCCCCCGGGCTCACCTTCGCGGTGGCGGCGCTGGGGGTGCTCCTGCACCTCGGAGCCCGGGAGCTGACCCACCGCCTGGGTCGTCCGCGGCACGCCCAGCCCGCAGCACACCGGCCACTGGGTGTCGCCTTGGCGCTCCTCGCGCTGGCACCGCTGGCTCTCGCCGTGGCGACGACGCCGCCCACCGACGGGCGGGCCGTGTCGGTGCTGTTCGTGCAGGGCAACGTGCCCAAGCCCGGTCTCGACTTCAACTCCGAACGACGCAAGGTGCTCGACAACCACGTGCAGGGGACCGTCCGGGCGGTGGCTTCCGGCCATCCCGCGCCGACCCTCGTCGTCTGGCCGGAGAACTCCTCCGACATCGACCCGCTGCTCAACCCCGACGCCGCGGCCGACATCCAGCTCGCCCTCGAGACGGCCAAGGCACCGCTGCTCGTCGGCGCGGTCCTCAACGGCCCGGCTCCGTACATCTCCAACGCCAGCCTGTTCTACCTGCCCGGTGGTGACGCGCCCCAGCGGTACGTCAAGCAGCACCCCGTGCCGTTTGCCGAGTACATCCCCTACCGCAGCTTCTTCCGGAACTTCAGCGACAAGGTCGACCTGGTCACCAGGGACTTCACCCGCGGTGACCGGGCCGGTGGGTTCGAGGTGCCGGTGGCGGGGGAGCGGCCCTACTGGATCATCCCGACCATCTGCTTCGAGGTGGCCTATGACGGCCTGATGCGCGACTCCACGCTCCAGCCCGGGCGGGACGCGAGCATCCTCGCGGTCCAGACCAACAACGCGACCTTCGGCTACACGGCCGAGTCCGAGCAGCAGTTCGCGATCAGCCGGCTGCGGGCGATCGAGCACGGTCGATCGGTCGTGCACGTCTCCACGGTCGGGGTGAGCGGCTTCATCAACCCTGACGGAACGTACGTCGACAAGACCTCGTTGTTCACCGCAGCGGCCCGCTACGGGTCGCCGGTGGTCCGCACCGAGGTCACCCCGTCCGACCGGTTGGGCCCGGTGCCGGAGTATGCCGCGGCGCTGGCCTTCGCCGGGCTGCTGGCCCTCGGCCTGTGGCAGCGTCGCAGGACCGCTAGGGTCGAGCGCGCCGAGGCCGGGCCACCCACCCCGGCTCACGAACGAAGGGATCCTGTCGTTGTCTGATCAGCGTGCGTCTTCTGACCAGCGTGTGTCGTCTGACCAGATCGACCGGGTGCTCGTCTGCATCCCGACCTACAACGAGCGCGAGAACCTCCCGCGCATCGTCGAGAGGGTGCGCTCGGCGGTCCCCTCGGCAGACGTCCTCGTCCTCGACGACAACTCACCGGACGGCACCGGGGCTGTGGCCGACGAGCTGGTCGCCGCGGACCCCCAGGTCCACGTCCTCCACCGGCCGGGCAAGCAGGGGCTGGGCAATGCCTACCTCGCCGGCTTCGCCTGGGGTCTGGACCAGGGCTACGGCGCGATCGTGGAGATGGATGCCGACGGCTCGCACCAGCCTGAGCAGCTGCCCTCCCTGCTCGCGGCCCTCCGGGGCGCTGACCTCGTCATCGGCGCCCGCTGGGTGCGGGGCGGCAGCGTCGTCAACTGGCCGCTGCACCGCAAGGCGCTCAGCGTCGGGGCCAACCTCTACACCCGCGCCCTGCTCGGCATGCCCGTGCACGACGCGACGGCCGGCTACCGCGTCTACCGCGCCAGTGCCCTGGAGACCATCGGCCTCGACCACGTCGCCTCGCAGGGCTACTGCTTCCAGGTGGACCTCACCCAGCGGGCCGTGCGGCTCGGGCTGCGGGTGGTCGAGGTGCCGATCACCTTCGTCGAGCGCGAGATCGGCGACTCCAAGATGAGCGGTGACATCATGCGCGAGTCGCTCCAGAAGATCACGGCCTGGGGCGTGTCGCACCGAGCCGACCAGGTGCGTCGGCTGGGGCGTCGGGAGCCCACGTGGCACCGGCTGTAGGTCGCACTCCGTTCGCTCGCCGGCGCCGCCCGCGCTGGCTGGCCGTCATGGTCGTCCTCCTGCTCGTCGTCCCGGTCCTGGAGATCGCGGCCATCATTGCCGTCGGCAAGGTGATCGGCGGATGGCAGACCCTGGTGCTGCTCCTCGTCGAGTCCGCGTTGGGCGCGTGGCTCGTCAGGCGCGAGGGCGCGCGCGCCTGGAAGGCCCTCACGACCGCACTCAACACCGGGCAGATGCCCAGCCGTCAGCTCGCGGACGCGGCCCTCGTGCTCGTGGGGGGCACGCTGCTGTTGACGCCGGGGTTCCTGACCGACATCGTCGGCTTCTTCTTCATCCTGCCGGTCACGCGTCCGATCGCCCGGACCGCGCTCGAGGCCGTGGTGGCCAAGCGCCTGCTCGGAGGCATCTTCGGCGGTGGCCGCGGACAGGGCCCGGACGGCCGCGGCCGTGGAGGGCCACCGCCTGGACCCGACGTGATCGAGGGCGAGGTCCTGTAGTCCGGCACGCGACATACCGACGCATGAGGAAGGCCGCGGCCCCGGGAGGGGACGCGGCCTTCGTGGTGGCTCGTTCAGGCGGTGCGCTTGCGCCGCGGCTTCTCGCCGCGGGACTCGCGCAGGAGGGTCAGCCGCTCCTCGAGCAGCTCCTCCAGCTCGGGGATGGAGCGACGCTCGAGCAACATGTCCCAGTGCGTGCGGACGTGCTTGACCTGCTTGGCCTCGGGCTCGGGGCCGTCGACCAACCGGGCCTCTTCGCCGCACCGGCATTCCCAGGTGGGCGGGATCTCGGCCTCGATCGAGAAGGGCAGCTCGGTGCGGTGCCCCAGCGGGCACACGTACGCGGTGATCTGGCGTTCGCTCGGGACGACGTGGTCGTCGGTCTCCAGGCTGTGCGAAACCATTCGGCTGCCCCGGAGGGTGCGTTCTGCCATGACGGGGTTCTCCCAACGTGCTTGGTACCCTGCCCGCTCGGGTGGGGGCGACAGGGATTCGTTACTGCCAACGCCGCGGATGGGTGCAATGTTCCGAGTCCGCGAGCGGTGTGTACCCCTGAAGACGAACCAGCACGCCCCTGCGTTGGCTGATGTGACACAAGTCACATCTCAGACGACCGCAGGGACCTCGTTGCCGGCGTCGACGATGCCCTGGCGCACGTCCACCTTGCGCAGCAGGACGTAGCCCACCACGAAGAAGACGATCAGCGCCACGATGGCGGGTCGGTAGGAGTCGGTCAGCTGGTGCACCAGACCGAACAGCAGCGTGCCGAACCACGACGTGCCGCGCTCCATGGCCTGGTAGAAGGCGAAGAACTCCGCCTCGCGGCTGCGGGGGACCAGCTGGCTGAACAAGGAGCGGCTCAGGGCCTGGCTGCCCCCGAGGACGATGCCGATCAGCACGCCGAGGGCGATGAAGGGGATGAACGCCTTCTCGGGGACGAAGAACGCCGCGATGACGATGAGCGACCACGCGACGAGCGACCCGAGGATGGTGCGCCACGCGCCGAACCGCCGGGCGAACCGCCCGAACAGCAGCGCGCCGCCGAAGGCCACGAACTGCACGAGGAGGATCAGGGCGATCAGCTGCTCCTGGGCGAACTTGAGCTCTTCGGCGCCGTAGAGGCTGCTCGAGGAGATCACGGTCTGGATGCCATCGTTGAAGAACAGGTAGGCGAGCAGGAACATCAGGGTGTGGGGGTAGGTGCGCAGGTCACGGAAGGTGTGGCCGAGCTGGGCGTAGCTGCCGCGCACGATTCCCGCCGACGGCTCCTCGACCCGGGCGATCTCGCCGCCGCGCAGGTTCCACAGCCCACGGACGGGGATGACCGTGAACAGGCCCCACCAGAGCCCGGCTGACAACATGCTGATCCGCACGGCCATGCCCTTGTCGATCCCGACGAGGTCGGGCTTCGAGACGATCACGAGATTGAGGGCCAGCAGGAGCCCGCCGCCCAGGTAGCCCAGTGCCCAGCCGCGGGAGGACACGTCGTCGCGCTCGTCGGGGGAGGCGATGCGGCAGAGGATGGCGTCGTAGACGACGAGGGAGGAACCGAGCGCGATCGTGGCCAGGATCATCATCACCGAGCCGAACCGCCAGTTCTCGCCGTGCAGGAAGAACAGCAGCGAGGCCGCGACGGCCCCGGCCCAGGCGAAGCCGCCGAGCAGGCGTGCGGGGCGGGGCGTGCGGTCGGCGATGGCCCCCACGAAGACCAGGAGGACGGCGCTGATGATGGTGGAGAGGGTGACCGTGTAGGAGGCCACCGACCCGGGATCGAGCGGAGCGGTGAGGACGAGCACGAGCGCGCCCACCGCAGCGACGGCCAGCGGGACCGCTGTGGGCAGCGTGGTCGGCCGGTTCCGGATCATCTGCACGACGGTGAGGACCAGGGCGGCCAGCCCCAGGAGGGTGAGCGCCAGCCCCACCTGCCAGACACCGCTGGGCAGGTCGGCGGCCGCCGGGATGACGTGCAGGTCCACGTGACAGGCGGCGTCGCTGTCCTGGCCCGGGCAGGCGGCTTCCTTGGCGACGGTCGTCAGGTACGGCGCGAAGAGGACCGTGCCGACCGTGGTGACGAAGGCGGAGTTGGCCCAGTCGTACCAGTACCAGGCCCTGCGGTGTGCCGCGTGTTCCGACGTCGTCGACCGGGACGGTGCCGCCTCAGTTGTCATGCGTGAAGGGTGGCACAGGCGTTGGTCCGGCAGATGGGTATTCGTACCCAAACCCGACGGCGAGTCGGGCTGGTCCGGTGACTACCCGGCATACTCCCAGTGCCACGGCTCGGGCAGTGATCCGGACGGCTCCGCCCAGTCGGGATGGAACCAGCCGTAGAGGGGCGCGTGCTGCTTCATCCACAGGTGGGCGGGGGTGCCGAAGCTGTTGATGCCGCCGCACAGGTCCACCGCGCGACCCATGCCGTGCTCGCTGGTGCCAGGGGTAGCCGCCCACTTGCCCTTGACCTCCTTGACCGAGATCTGCTCGGCGTAGGAGCGGTAGGAGTCGGTGACGCAGATGGGGGAGCCGGTGTCCTTCTGGTAGGCGATGCTCATGGCGTTGAAGGCTGCCGCGGCACCGGGGCGCAGGCTCTCACCGGGAGCCCCGAAGAGGGGGCACAGGGCGGAGACGGGGATCTTGCCGTTGGGGTACTCGCCCTCGTTGGTGCTGCAGGCCTTGACCGAGCCGTCGGCGAGGACGCCCGGGACGACCAGGGCGGCGCGCAGCCGTTTGGTCGCCTCGATCGCGGCCGGGTTGCCGCTCCCGAGGAGCAGCCCCGCGACGGGGCCGGCCTTGGCGACCTGCTCGGCGTGGAGCTGGCGGGTGGCGTCGAGCTGGGACTTCTGCTCCTTCACCACCACGTCGAGCTTGGCCTTGGCATCGGCCGCCTGGGCGGCGGCCTCGGTGGCTCGCGTGCTGGCCTCGACGGCCTTGAGGGCGACGGTGCGCTGGAGCTGGGTCTGGTTCTGGACGCGCTCGATCTGCCAGCTGCGCTGGTCGCTGAGGTAGGACAGCTGCGCGGCGGTGTCGCTCGCCTCCGCGGCGGGCTTGGCCAGGGTGTCGAGCAGGGTGCCCATGTCGCTGATGCTGCCCCCGCTGCCCGCGTAGGCGAGGTAGGCCCACTGGCCGAGGGCACGCCGGTCCTCGCCCAGCCGGGTGCTCAGCTGCCCGTAGAGCAGGACGTCGCGGTCGGCCTCCTCGCGGGCCGCGCGCTCGGCGTCACGGGCCGCGGCGTACTGCTGCAGGAGCGTGTTGGCCTCGAGGGCGAGCCGGTCCAGCTTGGTGGCCGCCGCCGCGATCCCGGCGTTGGAGGCGGTCAGGTCGGCCGTGAGCGCGTCGGCCGCAGCGATCTGCGCGGCCAGCTCGGCGGGGCTCAAGGTGCTCTCGCCGCCAGCCCCCGGGGTGGCCGTGGCGCCGGCGCTCGTGGTGCCGCCGCCAGTCGTCAGGCCATCGGTCGTCGCACCTGTGGTCGACGAGGAAGCGCCGGTCGGTGGGGGAGAAGCCGCTGTGGTGCTTGAGGAGGATGTGACTGCTGAGGTCGTGCCCGACGCGTGCGCCGGGGAGAGACCTGCCAGCGTCACGACCGCCACTGCACCTGCGACCACGCTGGCTCGCATACCGAGCCCGACCACGAATCCGCCCACTCCTTCGTCCGCCACCCCCCTCGGGCGGCCCTGCTACCTCAACGCAGACTAACCCCGGAAGGTGACGGTTCGTCTCGTGCTTTTGGCGGAGAACTCCTGGCCATCAGGCTGACCCGGTGTCCCGCCGGCCCGAGCCTGCCGACCTCCACGAACCCGCGCCGACGGTGGAACGCGAGGGACGGCTCGTTCGGTGGATCCACGTTGACCTCGAGCACGAGCCGCTCCCGCGGGGCGGCCGCGGCCTCGATCGCGTCGTAGACCGCGGAGGCGAGGCCTCGCCGCCGGAACCGGTCGTCGATGACGATCCGGTCGAGGTAGTCGAACCGGTCACCGAACCGCTCGGTGAACCAACGGTAGTTCTCCGAGTCGTAGTCGGTCCCCGGCGCGAACACGAGGACGAAGCCCGCCGTCCGGCCGTCGCACTCGATGACGTCGGCGCGCAAGGCCCACCCCCGCAGCCGGTCGAGGCGGTCACCGTCGAGGGGTGACAGCAGCTCCACGTGGTCGGCGTTGAGCTGCAGGACCGCAGGCACGTCGTCGTCGGTCATCGGACGCAGCACCCGGGGTGACTCCATGCGCCGAGTCTGCCATCGCCGAGCCGCCGAGCGCCCGCGGGCCTCAGGCACCACTATGACCACCATGACGTCGACCACGACCGCGCCGCCCGCGGGCAAGACCTTCATCCGCTCCGACTACGTCGTCCTCGGCGCAGGTGGTCTCGCCGTGCTCGCGGCGGCCGTGACCCGGTTCGCCGGTGGGGGAGCGGTGCTGCCCTTCGTCTGCTCTGCGGTCGCCGTCACCCTTCTGGCCTCGCTCGTGGGACGGTCGGTGGAGCAGCTCGGCGACCGGTTCGGGCCGGGGGCGACCGGGGTCCTGCAGTCCGCCCTGGGCAACCTGCCCGAGCTGTTCATCGCGCTGTTCGCCCTGAAGGCCGGCCTGGTCGCGGTGGTCCAGGCGGCCCTGATCGGTTCGATCCTGGCCAACCTGCTCCTGGTCCTGGGGCTGGCGTTCGTCGTCGGCGGCCTCAAGCACGGCACCCAGCGGCTCAACTCCGAACGGGCCCGGAGCATCATCGTCCTGATGGTGCTCTCCGTGGCCGCCATGGTCGTGCCGTCGCTCGCCCACTACGTGCACACGCCGGCAGCGGCGCACGAGAAGGCCCTTTCCCTGATCGTCTCGGTGGTGCTGCTCGTGCTCTTCGCGCTCACCCTGCCGGCCTCCCTGCGCAAGGGCTCCGGAAGCTCTTCGGAGGGGTCCGGCAGCGACGGTGCGGATGCCGGTCACGCCGAGGCGCCGCGGTGGCCGGTGTGGCTGGCCGTGGGCCTGCTGGCGCTCGCCGCTGCAGCGGCCGCCTTCGTGTCCGACTGGTTCGTGGTCGCGCTGGAGCCGGCCATGAACAGCCTCAACATCTCGGACGCGTTCGCGGGCCTGGTCATCGTGGCCATTGCGGGCAACGCGATCGAGAACGTGGTCGGAGTGCAGCTCGCTGCCCAGAACCGCTCCGAGTACGCGTTCTCGATCGTCATCAACTCACCGATCCAGATCGCGCTCGTCCTCGCCCCTCTGCTCGTGGTCCTGTCGGCCGTCTTCGGGTTCGCCTCCCTGACCCTGGTCTTCGCACCCATGTTGGTGGTCTCGGTCGTCATCGCCGTGATCCTCACGGCGTTCATCACCTTCGACGGTGAGTCCACCTGGATCGAGGGGGCAGCCCTGATCGCGGTGTATGCCGTGATCGCCACGTCGTTCTGGTGGGGCTGAGCCCCCGATCAGGGCGACTCGTCCACACCCACTCCCGTCGTCAGGGACTGTCCACAAGGTCTCGGCCGCGGGTGGTCCAGACCGGGGGAGGGGCAGCACCGTTGAGCCATGGACGACTCCAGGGAGTGGACGAACGAGGTCAGGCTGGTCGGTCGGATCAGCGTCGACGCGGAGGAACGCGAGCTGCCCAGCGGGGACCGCGTGGCCCAGCTGCGGGTGGTGGTCCCGCGGTCGACGGACACCGGCGTCGGGCGGGTGGACACCATTGACGTGGCCTGCTGGTCGGCGCGGACCCGGCGCAGCGCGCGAGGCCTCAAGGCACAGGACCTGGTCGAGGTGGTGGGTGCCCTGCGCCGCCGGTTCTTCCGCACCGGCACGGTGACGGTCAGTCGCTACGAGGTGGAGGCGTTGTCCCTGAAGCGGGTTCGCCCTGCGTCAGGAACTCCCCGGGCGGCTCGGGGGCAATGACGGTCACTGCTGCGCGGGGTGCGGTGGCCGTGGCACGATCGGTGGTGTGACGAGCAGCTCGCCCGGCAGCCAGCAGCTTCGCGACCTAGCCGTGTTGCGGCGGGTCCGAGACCGGATCGACCGGGAGTACGCCCAGCCTCTCGACGTCGAGGCCCTGGCCAGGGGCGCCCACATGTCGGCGGGGCACCTCAGCCGGGAGTTCCGCAAGGCCTACGGCGAGTCGCCGTACGGGTACGTCATGACCCGACGGATCGAGCGGGCGATGGCACTGCTGCGCAGAGGCGACCTCAGTGTCACCGAGGTGTGCTTCGCGGTGGGATGCCAGTCGCTGGGCACCTTCAGCACCCGGTTCACCCAGCTCGTCGGGATGTCTCCGAGCAGGTATCGCCGCGAGGCGGCACAGTCGATCGCGGGCATCCCGTCCTGCGTGGCCAAACAGGTCACCAGGCCGGTCAGGAATCGAGAAGCGCCCGGCGTGGCGCCGCAGCTAGCGTGAGCGTCATGGACATCACGATTCACTCGAGCTTCCTGCCGCACGACGATCCCGAGGCCGCCCTCGGGTTCTACCGCGACATCCTCGGGTTCGAGGTGCGCAACGACGTCGGCTACCAGGGCATGCGGTGGATCACGGTCGGTCCGACGGGACAGCCGGGCACCTCGATCGTGCTGCACCCACCGGCCGCCGATCCCGGCATCACGGACGACGAACGCCGGACCATCGTCGAGATGATGGCCAAGGGCACCTACGGATCGATCCTGTTGGCGACGGCAGACCTCGACGACACGTTCGAGCGCGTCCAGGCGAGCGGCACCGAGGTCGTCCAGGAACCCACGGAGCAGCCCTACGGCGTGCGCGACTGCGCGATCCGAGACCCGGCCGGCAACCTGATCCGCATCCAGGAGCGCCGCTGACGGCTCAGCGCCTGACCTCGTACGTCGCGAGGAGCACGCCATCAGGGAAGGCCCTGGTCTCCACGAGGCGCAGGTTCACCCAGTCATCCAGCGCCGTGAAGAACCGTTTTCCGCCGCCCACCAGGACCGGGTGGGTGACGATGGCGTACTCGTCGATCAGACCGGCCCGCATGGCCGCCCCGGCGAGGGTGGCACCGCCGACGTCCATGGGCCCGCCGTCCTCGGTCTTGAGCCGGTCGATCTCGGCGACCGCGTCGCTGGTGACCAGGCGCGTGTTCCAGTCGACCGCGAGCTCCGACGAGGAGAACACCACCTTCGGCATGGACCGCCAGCGATGGGCGAACTCGACGTCGGCCGGGGTGACTCCGGGCTGTTGGTCGGCGGTCGGCCAGTGGGAGCTCATCGTCTCCCAGAGTCTTCGTCCGTACAGCGCCAGACCTGTCGATCCGACCCGGTCGGACCACCACTGGAACAGCTCGTCGCTCGGCACGCTCCAGCCGAGGTCGTCGCCGGGTGCGGCGATGTAGCCGTCCAGGCTCAGGTTCATGCCAACGGTGAGTTTCCGCATGGCGTCAGCCTCCCGCGAGTCGGTGTTCACGTACAGACTTGGGGGCGCCCTAGGGACCGCCCGAAAACGCCGATAATCGACATTATGTCAAGTAGTGCATCGAGAACGCTCCCCCCACCCCGGTCCGGCCGCGGTTACGGTGGGCCCATGGCGAGCAACGACACCACGCACGGCGACAGCCCGGCATACCTGCTCAACGACGGCACCACGCTGCCGCCGATCGGTTTCGGCACCTACCCGCTCACCGGCGAGGACGGCATCGAGGCGATGACCAGTGCCCTTCAAGCCGGCTACCGCCTGCTCGACTCAGCGGTGAACTACGGCAACGAGGTCGAGGTCGGAGAGGCAGTGCGCCGCTCGGGGATCCCCCGTGACGAGGTCGCGGTCACCACCAAGATCCCTGGCCGGTTCCACGCGAAGGACGCTGCCCTGCAGTCACTGCGCGACTCGGCGAGCCGGCTGAAGGTGGACCGGCTCGACGTGGCGCTCATCCACTGGCCCAACCCCAGCCAGGACCTCTACCCCCAGGCGTGGGAGGCCCTCGTCGAGGCCCAGCGGGAGGGCCTCGTGCGCACCATCGGCGTCAGCAACTTCACGCACCTGCACCTGCGCCGGATCATCGACGAGTCCGGTGTCACGCCGGCCGTCAACCAGATCGAGCTGCACCCCTACTTCCCCCAGGCACAGATGCGCGCGGTCAACGAGGGTCTCGGGATCCGCACGCAGGCATGGAGCCCCATGGGCAAGCGGCAGGCGCCCTTCGACGAGCCCGCCGTGGCCGACGCAGCGGCTGCCCACGACGTCACCCCGGGCCAGGTCATCCTTCGCTGGCACGTCCAGCTCGGCTCCCTCGCCCTGCCCAAGTCGGCCACGCCGGAGCGTCAGCGGCAGAACCTCGACGTGTTCGGTTTCGAGCTGACCGGTGCGGAGATGGACGCCATCACCGCTCTCGGACGCCCGGACGGGCGCCTCTTCGGTGGCGACCCCGACACCCACGAGGAGATGTAGCGCTCACTCGAAGGGCGACGGGTCCCCCGCACCCACCCGGGTGACCTCGGGGGTGCCGTCGGAGTAGTCGACCACGGTCGTCGGGTCGGTGCCGCACTCCCCCGCGTCGATCACCGCATCGACCTGGTGGTCGAGCTCCTCCTTGACCAGCCAGCCCTCGGTCATGGGGGCCGTCTCGTCCGGCAGGATCAGCGTGCTCGACAGCAGCGGCTCCCCCAGCTCGGCCAGCAGAGCCTGCACGACGCGGTTGTCGGGGATCCGCACCCCGACCGTCTTCTTCTTCGGGTGCAGCAGCCGCCGGGGCACCTCCTTGGTGCCCGGCAGGATGAACGTGTACGGCCCGGGGGTCGCGGCCTTGATCGCGCGAAACACCCGGTTGTCGATGTGGACGAGCTGCCCCAGCTGGGCGAAGTCGGCGCAGACGAGCGTGAAGTGGTGCTTGTCGTCGAGGTGGCGGATCCGGACGATCCGTTCCTTCCCCTCCTGGTTGCCCAGCGCGCAGCCCAGCGCGTACCCGGAGTCGGTCGGGTAGGCGACCAACCCACCGTCACGGATGAGCTGGACCGCTTGTCCGATGGCTCGCGGCTGCGGGTCCACCGGGTGCACGTCGAGATAGCGGGCCATGCAAGGACTGTATGCCGCCCGGTCGCCGCCCGGTCGCCGCACGGGGGCGCGCCCGGGCCGCGCGGTGGCCACCACGCGGCATACCGGGGCCTGGAACGGGGCGACTATGTTGTTCGGCGTGCGAGCACTCGTGAAGACCCACGCCGGCCCCGGACTCGAGATGGTGGACGTCCCCGAACCGCAACCCGGCCCCACCGACGTCAAGATCCGCGTCCTCCGAGCGGGGCTCTGCGGCACCGACCTCCACCTCGAGCAGTGGGATGACTGGGCCGCCTCGACGGTGAAGGCACCCATGACGATCGGCCACGAGTTCTACGGCGAGGTCGTCGAGGTCGGTGAGGACGTCGACTCCGTCAAGGTCGGCCAGCGAGCCTCCGGCGAGGGCCACATCGTCTGTGGCACCTGCCGCAACTGCCGCGCGGGCCGGCGGCACATGTGCATCCACACCAAGGGAATCGGCGTGAACCGCGATGGAGCGTTCGCCGACTTCGTCGTCATCCCGGCCTCCAACGTGTGGGTGCAGCCCGACGACCTCGACCCCGACCTCGGCGCCGTCTTCGACCCGTTGGGCAACGCCACCCACACGGCGCTGTCCTTCCCCATGGCGGGCGAGGACGTCGTCATCACCGGCGCGGGACCCATCGGCGTGATGGCCGCCGCGCTGGCGCGCCACGTGGGCGCCCGGCACGTCGTGGTCACCGACCTGAGCGACTACCGCCTGAAGCTGGCCAAGGACGCCGGGGCCGACCTCGTGGTGAACGCCGGCACCTCCGACCTCGGACAGGCGATGCAGACGCTCGGGATGAGGGAGGGTTTCGACGTCGGCCTGGAGATGTCCGGGGTGCCGAGCGCGGTCGAGGACATGCTCGCCCACATGAACCACGGCGGACGGGTCGCGATGCTCGGCCTGCCCAAGGACCCGTTCCCCATCGACTGGGGTCGGGTCATCACGCACATGATCACCATCAAGGGGATCTACGGGCGCGAGATGTACGACACGTGGTACGCGATGAGCTCGATGCTCGGGAACTCCCCCGTCCTGCGGGACCGGATCGCGTCCGTCATCACCCACCGCCTCCCTGCCGAGCAGTGGCAGGACGCCTTCGCCGCAGCCCGTTCCGGGCAGTGCGGCAAGGTCATCATGGATTGGAGCTGAGCGATGTACGGCACCGTCAAGGACGAGCTGACCGCCACCCTGCGGGAGATCGAGGAAGCCGGGCTCTACAAGCGCGAGCGGCAGCTCTCGTCTCCCCAGTCGGCCCACATCAGGACCGCGCGCGCCGACGGGGTCAGTGCTGACGCACTCAACTTCTGCGCCAACAACTACCTCGGCCTCGCCGACCACCCCGAGGTCGAGGCGGCTGCGGCACAAGCCCTGCAGGACTGGGGGTTCGGCATGGCGAGCGTGCGGTTCATCTGCGGCACGCAGGAGCTCCACAAGCAGCTCGAGGGTGCTCTCTCGGACTTCCTCCAGATGGAGGACACGATCCTCTACTCGTCCTGCTTCGACGCCAACGGCGGTGTCTTCGAGGTCCTCTTCGGCGCCGACGACGCGATCATCTCCGACGAGCTGAACCACGCCTCGATCATCGACGGCATCCGGCTCTCCAAGGCCAAGCGGTTCCGCTACAAGAACGCCGACATGACCGACCTGCGCGCGCAGCTCGAGGCGGCCACCGCGGCCGGCGCCAAACGCAAGGTCGTCGTCACCGACGGGGTCTTCTCGATGGACGGGTTCCTCGCCCCGCTCGACCAGATCTGCGACCTGGCCGACGAGTTCGGCGCGATGGTGCTCGTCGACGACAGCCATGCAGTGGGCTTCGTGGGCGAGGGTGGCCGAGGCACGCCTGAGCGGTTCGGGGTGATGGACCGCGTCGACATCATCACCGGCACGCTCGGCAAGGCCCTCGGTGGCGCGTCGGGCGGCTACGTGAGCTCCCACCGCGAGATCGTCGACCTGCTGCGGCAACGGTCGCGGCCCTACCTGTTCTCCAACGCCGTCGCCCCCAGCGTCGCTGCAGGCTCGCTCAAGGCACTGGAGATCGCGGCCGGGTCGCAGGAGGCGCGCACGCGGTTGCAGACGAACTCGCAGCTCTTCCGCGAGCTGATGACCGAGGCCGGCTTCACCCTCCTGCCCGGTGAGCACGCCATCACCCCGGTCATGTTCCCGGGTGACGACGGGGCGCGACTGGCCGCCCAGGTGGCCGACGCCATGCTCGAGCAGGGCGTCTACGTGATCGCCTTCTCCTACCCCGTCGTGCCGCAGGGCAAGGCGCGCATCCGCGTGCAGCTGTCCGCCGGCCACTCCGAGGACGACGTCCGGGCCTGCGTCGCCGCCTTCGTGGCAGCGCGCGACCGGGTCGCCTGAGGGGTCACCGTGGCCAGGCTGCTGTACTCCGCGATCGCGTCGCTCGACGGCTACACCGTCGACGCAGCTGGCAGCTTCGCCTGGGCGGCCCCCAGCGCGGAGGTCCACGCGTTCATCAACGACCGTGAACGGACCCTGGGGACCTACGTCTACGGCCGTCGCATGTGGGAGGTGATGCGCTACTGGGCGTCGGACGACACCGCCGACGGCGACTCGGCGATCTCGGCCGACTACCGGCGGATCTGGCAGGCGGCTGACAAGGTGGTCGTCTCCACGTCCCTGACTGCTGCCGACACGCCTCGGACCGAGCTGGTGCGTGACCTCGATGCAGTGGGGCTGCAGCACCGCAAGGCGACCGCGGTCGCCGATCTCGGCATCGGTGGCCCGACCCTGGCGGCCGAGGCCTTTCGGGCCGGACTGGTCGACGAGGTCTCCCTGTACCTGCACCCGGTGTCGGTGGGCGGCGGGACTCCCGCGCTGCCCCTCGGCACGACCGTCACCCTGCGGCTGGCCGAGCAGCACACCTTCAGGGACGGCGTGGTGTTCCTGCGTTACGTGGTCGAGCCGACCTAGTCCTCGGCCAAGCCGCTGTCGATCGGGGTGCCGATCACCACGGTACGGCTCACGGTGCAGAGGCGGTCGTGCGACATCGCAATCGCCTTGGGCAGCATCTCGCGTGCCGCGTCACCGGCCTCGCCCTCGGGGAACCGCACGGAGAAGCGCACGGTGAGGTTGTCCAGGTGGTTGCCGTTGTCGTCCCTCACCTTGTCGCCCTCGGCCGTCACCGTGTAGGCCTCCGGCTCGGCGCGCTTGGCCGTGATGAAGTCGACGTCAGTGGCGCTGCAGCCGGCGATCGCCGCCAGCAACAGCTCCACGGGGGTGAACTCGGTGGAGTCCCCTCCCCCGCCCAGCAGCATCGTGCCGCCCCGCGCGTTGGTCACCTCGTACAGCCCCTTCTCGACCCGCGTCATGCTGATCGAGCGGTGACCGAGTCCCGTGCCGCCGGTCTCTTCTGCCATCAGGCACTCCACTTCTGCGCCAGCGCGCGGACGACGTTGATGTTCCGGGCGGTGCCCGGGACACCCAGGATCTTCTCGATGCGGGCACCGGTCAGCTTGGCCTCGTTGAACGGCACCGCGAACTCCATGAGCACATCCTTGCCGATCACCGTCGCACGCTCGCGTGCGGCCTCCTGCGCGTGGAGCTCCTTGGTCGCCGCAGCGGTGGGCGCGGTCGTGCAGAAGCTGACGTAGCGACTCGTCTCGCCCTTCACCTGCTCGGGTATGCCGTCCACCTCCTCGAGCAGTGCCGGCAGCTCTGCGGGCCTGCGGGCGATGGCGACGATGTCGAACCCGGCGTGGGCACCGAGGACCCGCCCCACCTCGGCCTCCAGCTCGGCCACGCTGCGCAGCGGCGACGTCACGAAGAAGTTGCCTGTCTGGATGTGCGACTCCACATCGCCGAATCCGCTGTCCGACAACACATCTCGCGCCTCTGCCATCTTGAGCTGCCGCTTGCCGACGTTGACGGCCCGCAGGAAGACGATGTAGCCGGCCATCAGAGCACGACCTCTCCCGAGCCCACGACCCGCACCAGTCCGCCGACCGTGACCGTCCCTTGGTCGGAGACGCCCAGGTCCAGGGACGACGGTCGCGAGACCTGCTCCCCCTGGCTCACCATCCACCGACCCGAGCGGCCCTGCGCGACCATCCAGGCACCCAGGTTGGAGCACGCCGACCCGGTGGCGGCATCCTCCGACACCGTTTGGCCATCGCTGATCAAGGCCCTGGCCACGATCCGCCCCTCCCCCGCCGGCGACCACACGTACACCAGCGTCTCGCCGCCGCGGGCTCCCATGCCGGCATACCCACCAAGGAGCTCGGGCCTCGCGCGGGCGCGCCGGACCGCGTCGACGGACGCGGCTTGGGCGATCAGCTGGGACGTGCCCACGCTGACCTGCTGCACCGGCCCGACCAGGTCGTCGGGTGCGAGCGACAGCGCCTCCCCCACCTCGTCCGATGGCAGGTCCGCCTCGATCTTCCCCGCGTTGGCCGTGAGGGTCCACCGGTCGCCCCGGGCCTCGACGGGGATCACGCCAACGGGCATCGACAGACCAAGTCGGTCACCGAGACCGTGCAGCTCGCGCGCGACGTGCGCGGTGCCGAGTGTCGGGTGACCGGCGAAGGGCATCTCGAAGGACGTCGTGAAGATCCGCACACCGACGTCGGCGCCCTCGGCCGGCGGCACGAGGAAAGTCGTCTCGGACAGGTTGAACTGCCGCGCCAGCCCGAGCATCTGGTCGTCGGAGAGCTCCGAGCCGTCCTCGAAGACGCAGAGCGGGTTGCCCGAGAACGGGTCGCCCTCGTGCGCGAAGACGTTGAGCAGCCGGTACCTCAAACGCATGCGCCCACTCTGTCAGACTGGCGCCGTGACCTCACCGACCACGCCACCCGATGGCCGACTCGTCCTCCTGCGCCACGGCGAGACGGAGTGGTCGAGGTCCGGGAAGCACACCGGTCGCACCGACGTGCCGCTGACCGAGCACGGCGAGCAGCTCGCCCGTCAGGCTGGGCGGCTCGTCGCCGACTACCACTTCGTCCTCACCCTCAGCTCCTCGTTGCAGCGCGCCAGACGGACGGCGGAGCTCGCGGGGTTGACCCCCGAGGTCGACGACGACCTCCTGGAGTGGGACTACGGGGGCTACGAAGGCCTGACCACGGCGCAGATCCGGGAGCAGGTCGGCTACGACTGGACCGTCTTCCGCGACGGCGTGCCACCCGGCACCACCCCCGGTGAGACGGTGGAGGAGGTCGCTGCGCGTGCCTCCCGCGTCATCAAGCGCGCCGTCGCCGCCATGGCCCAGGGAGACGTGGCACTCGTCGGCCACGGCCACTGCCTGCGCGTCCTGACCAGCGTCTTCCTGCGCCAGGAACCACGCCTGGGGGCGCAGCTGCTGCTCGACGCAGGGTCGGTCAGCGTGCTGCAGTTCGAGCGCGAGCAGCCCGCGATCCGCGTCTGGAACCACGGGCCCGCCGTCACCCGCCCTGACGGGGCCTGCTGACGACCCGACAGGTCAGTCGCGGGTCGTCCTCGTGCGCGGGGGACGCACCACGGTGAGGTCGCTGCGTCGCGGGTTCGGCATCGCCTCAGGAGCTCCCGGGACCTGTTGCGCCGCAACGGGATCGTGGTCGACGGGCCAGTCGGGAGCACCTTCGCCGTCGAAGAGGGCCAGGGCGCTCGAGTCACCGGGGGTGAACCGCGGCCCGTACCGCACTCCCCCGAACCCCGCCTCGTCGAAGGCGCGCGCCCAGGCCTGCGGCACGGCATACGGGACGGTCGACTCGAGCTCGCGGGTGACCCCGAACTCGGCCGCCCCGCGGTCCTGCACATCGGCCGCGTCGCGCGCCGAAGGTAGTCGCAGGCGGGAGACCACCGACTCGGCCAGGAGGCTCTCCGGGACCGCCCGCGACCCGCCCAGCACGGGGCCGAGTCGTTCGCGCAGGGCGCTGAGCGGGTCGAGCGCGACGTAGCAGGTGCCTCGCGGCGCCCGGAGGTCGAAGCGTCCCGCACCGTCGTTGCCGAACCACCACGGGCCGAGGCCCCGCCGGTGGGCGCGGAACAGGTCGGTGCCAGCGCCGACGGAGTATGCCGGGAAGCCGGCCAGGGAGGCAGGCGGAGGCCCGAGGGCGGTCCGCTCCCGCGCCGTCACGCGGCCCACTGCGCGGCGTCGGCCACGGCGGCCGCCGTCACCCGCGCCACCGAGGTGGGGGACGATCGGTGCACCACGAGGAAGTCGACCGCACTGTGTCCGTCGAACACCGCCGACGGCGTCGTCAGCCAGGCGCCGATCGACCAGCCGTCGGCTCCCTTGCGGACGAACGCACCGACGGCGTCCTGCACACCGGGCCGGACGGCACCGTTGCGACCGAACTGCAGTGACGGGTAGACGAGGTGACCGTCAGAGGTGCGGCAGGCCAGGACCGTGCCTCGGCGCACGCGGTCGAAGAGCGCCTGACGCGAGATTCCGAGCCACGCCACCAGCCCTGCGGTGTCGTAGAACGGCCCCAGCGGCTGGTCGAGCGGGTGGACGGTCGGGAGGGCAGCGACCATGCGGTCGGCGAGGGCCTCGACGTCACCGAGGTCGAGGCGGCGGCCCTGGGCAGACAGCTCGGCGGCCCGCTGCTCGACCCGTAGGCGCACGGCGGCGGTGAGCGCCTCGACGTCGGCGGTCGGCTGCACGTCGGTCGTCGTCCGGGTCCGTGGCTGCACCAGTCCTCCTGCGGGTCGACCTCGAGCCCAGGTCGATCTGCGTCAAGGGCGTCAAGGTTTTCCCACAGCGTAGCGCCCGTCCCGGACACTGCCGCGCGCCCTCAGGGCAGCGGCCAGGTGTGCACCGGCTCGTTGCTGTGCATGTGCTGGGCGTACAGCCGGAGCATCTCGGCCAGGGCACTCTGCCGGTCCAGGCCGGTCGCTTCGAGGCGCTCGACCGCGCCGGTCTGCCACGTCGCGCCGTTGGTGCTCGTCGTGCAGCGACCCTCGATGACGGACAGGTAGCGGTCCCGCACGGCCTGGGAGACCCCCCAGTCGGCCAACCCCTCGTGCGCCATCGGCAGCAGGTGCCGGAGCACCAGCTCCTCGGCCCGCACCTCGCCGAACCCCGGCCAGTAGAGCCGCGACTCGATGCCGTCGCGCGCGGCGTTGTGGAAGTTCTGTTCGGCCGCGGCGAAGCTCATCTTGGTCCACAGGGGACGGTCGTCGGACGCCAGCTTGCGGATGACGCCGTAGTAGAAGGCGGCGTTGGCCAGGACGTCCACCAGCGTCGGTCCGGCCGGCAGGACGCGGTTCTCGACCCGGAGGTGCGGCGTCCCGTGGACGATGTCGTAGATGGGGCGGTTCCAGCGATAGACGGTGCCGTTGTGCAGCCGGAGCTCGGGCAGCGAGGGGGCCTCCCCGGCGTCGAGCATGGCCACGGGGTCCTCGTCGCTGACCTCGGCGAGCAGGGCGGGGAAGTAGCGGACGTTCTCCTCGAACAGGTCGAAGATCGAGGTGATCCACCGCTCGCCGAAGAAGACCCGCGGCCGGACGCCCTGGTTCTTGAGCTCGATGCTCCGGGTGTCGGTGGCCTGGCTGAACAGCTCGATCCGGGTCTCGGCGTGGAGGCGCTTGCCGAAGAAGTAGGGCGAGTTGGCCGCCAGGGCGATCTGCGGGGCGACCAGGGCCTGGGCGGCGTTCCAGTGCGCGGCGAAGTCCTGCGGAGCAACCTGGAGGTGGAGCTGCACACTGGTGCACGCCGACTCGGGCGCGATCGAGTCGCAGTAGGTCGCGACCCGCTCCCCCGTCGGCCCCTCGATGTCGAGGTAGATGTCCTCCCCCCGGGCGTAGAAGATCGAGTCGTTCAGCGCCGTGTAGCGGTTGTTGGCGCTGATCCACTCGCCCTCGAAGTGCTCAGGCATGATCGTGGGCAGGATGCCGACCGCGACGATGTGGGCTCCGCGCTTCTCGGCCGCAGCGCTGGCGGCGTTGAGCGAGGCCCGCATCTCGTCCTCGAGCTCGATGGCCGAGTCGCCCGGGAGCGGACGCGGCGGCACGTTGAGCTCGATGTTGTACTGGGCGAGCTCGGTCTGGTAGCCGGGGTCGGCGATCGCCTCGAGCACCTCGGCGTTGGCGAACTTGGGCTGGTAGGCGTCGTCGACGAGGTTGAGCTCGATCTCCATGCCGGTCATCGGCCGGTCGAACTCGAACTGGCTCTGGGCGAGCATCCGTTCGAAGACGTCGAGGTTCTGGCGCACCTTCTCGCGGTACCGCTGGCGCTGCTCGCGCGTGTAGCTCTGCGCGGTGACCTCTTCGCCCACGGAACCTCCTCGGGAGTAGCCCCGGCCCCGACGCCGGTGCGGCGCCCTGCCTGAGGATGTGACGATGTGTGATGACCTAACCATGCGCAGGGCGCGCCTGCCAACGGCTGTCGGTCCGCTCTCCTAGCCTTCAAGGGTGCGGTTCCTCCACACCTCCGACTGGCACCTGGGGCGTTCGTTCCACCAGGTGGGGCTGCTCGGCGCCCAGGCGGCACACCTCGACCACCTGGTCGAGACGGTGCGCTCGGAGAAGGTCGACGCCGTGCTCGTCTCGGGCGACGTCTACGACCGCGCGCTGCCTTCCCCCGACACCGTCGAGCTGCTGTCGACGGCCGTCACCCGGCTCATCGACGCGGGAGCTGAGGTCGTCCTCTCCAGCGGCAACCACGACTCGGCGATCCGTCTCGGGTTCGCCAGCGAGCTGCTCTCCCGGGCCGGGCTCCACATCCGCACCTCGACCGCGTCGATCGGCGTCCCGGTGGTGGTCGACGGGGTGGCCGTCTACCCCCTCCCCTACCTCGAGCCGGCCGTCGCCGCCGACCAGCTCGGTGCCGCCGAGCGGTCGCACGCGGGGGTGCTCCGGGCGGCCATGGCCAGGGTCGACGCCGACCGGTCCGTGCGCGGTGGACCGTCGGTCGTGATGGCGCACGCGTTCGTCACCGGCGGGGCGACCAGCGACTCGGAGCGCGACATCTCGGTGGGTGGCGTGTCGGCCGTCCACCCCAAGGTCTTCGGCACCGTCGACTACGTGGCACTGGGCCACCTGCACGGGCGCCAGCAGGTCAAGGACGGCGTGCGCTACAGCGGGTCCCCGGTCCCCCTCTCCTTCAGCGAGGCCGGCCACACCAAGGGGTCGTGGCTGGTGGACATCGGCGAGTCAGGCATGCGCGCCGAACCGGTCGATGCCCCGGTCGAACGCCCACTCGCCGTCTTGCGGGGTGACATCGACCTGCTGCTCACCGACCCCGGGCTGACTCCTGCCGAGCGCGCGTGGTGCCAGGTGACGCTGACCGACCCCGTACGTCCGCTCGGGGCGATGGAGCAGCTCCGCCGACGCTTTCCGCACACCCTCGTGCTCCAGTTCGATCCCCAGGGAGCGCCCACCCCGGTGCGCAGCTACGCGCAGCGCACGACGGCCGAGTCCGACCTCGACGTGTGCTGCTCGTTCCTCGGCCACGTGCGCGCCGGCCACGGACCCTCCGAGGAGGAGCAGGCCGTGCTCGCGACCGCCGTCGAGGCCGTGCGGGTGCAGCGTGCCGGGCACGACGACGAGGGTCAGCTCCCGTTGGGCGTGCCCGCAGATCGCCGGGGTGTGGCGTGAGGCTGCACCAGCTGGAGGTCACGGCCTTCGGCCCGTTCGCGGGCACGGTCGAGGTCGACCTCGACGCTGCGTCGTCCGGCGGCCTCTTCCTGATCCGCGGCGCGACCGGGGCGGGCAAGACCAGCCTGCTCGACGCCGTGGCGTTCGCGTTGTATGCCGATGTGCCCGGTGCGCGCTCGAAGAAGCAGCTGCACAGCGACCACGCGGAGCGGGGTGCCGTGCCGTCGGTGACCCTCGAGTTCACCGCCGCCGGGCGTCGCCTCAAGATCCTCCGCTCGCCGGAGTTCCTGCGCCCCAAGGCGCGGGGCAGGGGCGAGACGAAGGTGCAGGCCAAGGCGGTGCTCTGGGAGCGACGGGGCGCCGAATGGGTGGCCCTGAGCACCCGGCACGACGAGATCGCCGATGTCGTCAAGGACGTCCTCGGCATGGGCCTCGACCAGTTCAGCAAGGTCGTGCTCCTCCCCCAGGGTGACTTCGCCGCGTTCCTGCGAGCCACCCCGGAGGAGCGCCGGTCGTTGCTCGAGCGGCTCTTCGACGTGTCTGCCTTTGCCGGCATCGAGGAGTGGTTCTCGGCCCAGCGCAAGGAGACCGCAGCGGTCGTGGCCGACCAGCGGGCGTCCCTCAACGCCGAGCTGGCCGTCCTGGCGGACGTGCTGGCAGACGCCCCAGACCTCGAGCGTGGCTCGCGCGAGTGGTCCGACCTGCCGCTCGGCGAGCTCCCCGCCGCCCTCGCGGAAGCCCGGCGAGCCCTCGACGAAGGGTCGACCGCGAGACTGGCCGCCGTCGACGCGACCCGCCTGGCCGACGAGGCAGCCTCGACGGCCCATGCCCTGGCTGCCGAGACCGTGGGGCGCCGCTCCCGCGGGGTCGCCGCGCGAGCGGCTCTGGCTGCGCTGGAGGCCCAGACCGACGCCCGTGAGACCGCCGCCAGCAGGCTCGAGCTCGCCGGGCGAGCCGCGTCCGTCGCCGGCGACCTCAAGGCGCTCGACCGGGTCACCGCGGTCCGTGCAGCAGCGCAGCGGGCAGTGGCCACGACCCTGCCCGACGTGGCCCGGTGGGCCCTCGATGGCAGCAGCCCAGCTGCTGTCGAGCACGTCGTCGAGCGTCTCGAGCTCGGTGGCCAGGTGCTGTCGACCGCCGAGCGCCTCCAGGTGACCGTGCGCGAGCGGGAGAGTGCCCTCACCCGTGCCCGGGCAGAGCTGGAGTCACGTGCCCGCAGGGTCGGGCAGAGCTCCCAGCGCGTGGCTGAGCTCACCACGGAGCTGTTGGCCGCGACCGAGGCCCTGGCCGCCGCAGAGCAGGGCGCCGCGCAGGTCGAGGCGGCCACCGCCCGGCTCGACCGTGCTCGAGCGGTCCTCGCCTCCCGCCGCAACCTCGACGAGACCCTCGATCGACAGACGACCGGCACGGCGTTGCTCGCCGACCAGCGCGCGAGGGCACAGGACCTCCGCGACGTCTACCAGGACCGCCGCCAGGCCCGCCTCGACGCCATGGCCGGTGAGCTGGCCAGCCGGCTCCGCGACGGCCTGCCCTGCCCGGTGTGCGGCGCCCCCGACCACCCGCACCCGGCGTCCTCCACCGATCTGGTGACGGCTGAGGAGGTGTCCGAGGCAGAGACCACGTGGCAGCACGCCGCTGACGAGGTGGCGGCCACCGAGCGCTCGTTGGCCTTCCTCGCCGCCACCGTGGTCCAGCTGCGCGATCAGCTCGGTGACGAGTCGGGTGACCAGGTCGCCCTCGCCGGGGCGGTCAGCTCCGCCAGTCAGCAGCTCGACGAGGTGACGGTCCTGGCGCGGTCCGTCGAGGGAGTGCGCGACCGGGTGGCCCAGCTGCAGAGCTCGACCGACACCCTGTCAGCCACGCTCGCGGACGACCAGCAGTCCTGCGCGACCCTGACGGCGAGGATCGCAGACTCCGCGGCCGAGCTGGACACCGAGCGCCTGGGCGTGGCCGAGGCGCTCACCGAGCACGCCGAACGCTGCCCCTGCGCCGAGACCGGCGTCCGAGGCACGTCACCGGGCACCGAGCTGCGCGACGCCGCCCGGCTCAGCACGATCCGGACCCAGCACGAGAGAGCCGTCACGGCGGCCAGGGCCCACGCGGCAGCCGTCCTGGAGCTCGACCGGGCCGAGCGCGACGCGGCCGCGGTGGCCACGGCGACCGACGACTCCTTCAGCGCTGCGGGTTTCGGCGGTCCCGACGAGGCGCGCGCCGCGCAGCTGCCCCCCGAGGAGGTGGCTCAGCTGCGTGCAGCCGTCGCCACCCACGACGAGGCCGTCGTCGTGGCCCGCACCACGCTGGCCGATCCGGACGTGCAGAAGGCCCTGGCGTCGGCAGAGATCGACCTCGCCGGGTTGGCCGCCGCACGCGAGGCCGCCCACGCCGCCCACACGGCGGCGGTGGCCGCAGACACGTTGGTGCGTCGCACCATCAGCGGGCTCGACCGCGTCCGCGGCAGCATCACGGCCAGGTGCGCGCGCATCACCGAGGCAGAGGCACACCACCAGGTCATCCGCGAGCTCGCCGACACGGTCGCGGGCACCAGCGCCAGCAACGAGCTGCGGATGCGGCTGTCGGCGTTCGTCCTCGCTGCCCGCCTCGAGAAGGTCGCCGTGCTGGCCAACGAGCGGCTGGCGCACATGGGCGAGGGCCGCTACCAGCTCCGCCACACCGACGGGCTCGCCGCGCGGGGTGCACGCAGCGGTCTGGGGCTCGAGGTGCTCGACCTGTGGACCGGTCAGGCGAGGGCGACGACCTCCCTGTCCGGCGGTGAGTCGTTCATGGCCTCCCTCGCCCTCGCGCTGGGGCTGGCCGACGCCGTCCGTGAGGAGGCCGGCGGCTTCGACCTCCAGACACTCTTCGTCGACGAGGGATTCGGCACCCTCGACGACGAGAGCCTCGAGCAGGTGATGGTCGTGCTCGACGGCCTGCGGGAAGGTGGCCGAGCCGTGGGGGTCGTCAGCCACGTCGCCGAGCTCCGCACCCGCATCCCCAGCCAGGTGGTGGTCCGCAAGACCGAGCGCGGCTCGTCGGTGCTGGTCACGAACGGGGCGACCAGCACCGACGAAGCCACGCCGGCGGCCTGAGCCTCAGCTCTCGAACGCCTCGGGCGGCGGGCAGCTGCAGACCAGGTTGCGGTCGCCGTAGGCCCCGTCGATGCGTCCCACCGGGGGCCAGTACTTGTCGGCTGCCTCGACCCCCACCGGGAAGGCCGCCGCCGAGCGCTCGTACGGGTACTCCCACTTGCCTGCGAGGGCCTTGGCCGTGTGGGGAGCGTTGCGCAGCATGCTGTCGGCGACAGCGACCTCACCGGCCTCGACCTCGGCGATCTCGTGCCGGATGGCGATCATGGCGTCGCAGAACCGGTCGATCTCGTAGCGGTCCTCGCTCTCGGTGGGTTCGACCATCAGCGTCCCGGCCACCGGGAACGACATGGTGGGCGCGTGGAAGCCGTAGTCGATGAGCCGCTTGGCCACGTCGTCGACCGTGACTCCGCTGCGTCGGGTGAGGTCACGCAGGTCGAGGATGCCCTCGTGGGCGACCACACCGTCGTGACCCGAGTACAGCACCGGGTAGTGCTCACGCAGTCGGGTGGCGATGTAGTTGGCGTTGAGGATGGCCACCTGGGTGGCTCGCGTCAGACCAGCGCCGCCCATCAGCCGCACGTAGGCCCACGAGATCGGCAGGATGCTCGCCGAGCCGTAGGGGGCGGCGGAGATGGGACCGACACCGGTCTCCGGACCAGCCTCCGCCGCCAAGGGGTGGTTCGGCAGGTGTGGCGCCAGGTGCGACCGCACCGCGACCGGTCCGACTCCGGGCCCTCCGCCGCCGTGCGGGATGCAGAAGGTCTTGTGCAGGTTGAGGTGCGAGACGTCGGCGCCGAACTTGCCCGGCCGGGCCAGCCCGACCAGTGCGTTGAGGTTCGCCCCGTCGACGTAGACCTGCCCACCGGCGTCGTGCACGAGCGCACACAGCTCGGTGATCGTGTCCTCGAACACGCCGTGCGTGGACGGGTACGTGACCATGATCGCCGCGAGCTCGTCGCGGTGCTGCTCGACCTTCGCCCGCAGGTCGTCCATGTCGACGTCCCCACCGGCGGCGGTCTTGACGACGACCACCTTCATGCCGGCCATCACCGCCGAGGCGGCGTTGGTGCCGTGCGCGCTGGCGGGAATGAGGCAGATGTTGCGCTGGGCCTGGCCGTTCGCCTCGTGGTAGGCGTGGATGGCCAGCAACCCGGCGAACTCACCCTGGGAGCCGGCGTTCGGCTGCAGCGAGACGGCGTCGTAGCCGGTGATCTCGCAGAGCCAGTCGGAGAGCTCGCCGATGAGGTCACGGATGCCCTCGGTCTGGTGCGCCGGTGCGAACGGGTGCAGGTGGGCGAACTCGGGCCAGGTCACCGCGACCATCTCGGTGGTGGCGTTGAGCTTCATGGTGCAGGAGCCCAAGGGGATCATGCCGCGGTCGAGCGCGAAGTCTCGGTCGGAGAGTCGGCGCAGGTAACGCAGCATCGAGGTCTCGCTGTGGTGGCTGCTGAACACGGGGTGGGTGAGGTAGTCGCTGGTGCGGACCAGCTCGGCCGGCCAGTGGAGGTCAGCGATCGTGACCTCGCCCGGACCGGTGGCGCCGAAGGCGCTCCAGACGGCTTCGAGGTCACGCAGGTCGGTCGTCTCGTCGACGCTGATCGAGACCCGGTCCGCGTCGACGCGCCACAGGTTGACCCCGCGCTGGGCGGCCTGGCTGAGCACCTCGTCGGCGCGACCCGGCACGGCCACCGTGACGGTGTCGAAGTAGACGGACGTCTGCACGTCGACGCCCGCCGCGACGAGACCCTCGACGAGGGTGGTCGCGTGGCCGTGGACCCGCCGCGCGATCGCGGCAAGGCCGGTCGGGCCGTGGTACACCGCATACATCGACGCCATGACCGCGAGGAGCACCTGGGCCGTGCAGATGTTCGAGGTCGCCTTCTCGCGGCGGATGTGCTGCTCACGGGTCTGGAGGGCGAGCCGGTATGCCGGTGCGCCCTCGGTGTCGACGCTGACGCCGACGAGGCGGCCGGGCAGCGACCGCTCCAGGCCGGCGCGCACACTCATGTAGCCGGCGTGCGGGCCACCGAAGCCCATCGGCACACCGAACCGCTGGCTGGTGCCCACGGCGACATCGGCGCCCCACTCCCCCGGCGCCGTTGCCAGGGTCAGCGCGAGCAGGTCGGCAGCCGCCGTGACCAGGGCGCCCGCCTCGTGCGCCGCGGTCGCCAGCGCACGCCAGTCGCGCAGCTCGCCGTCGGCACCCGGGTACTGGACGAGCACGCCGAACACGGCGCGCTCACCGGCCGCGGCGCGCAGCGTGTCGGCGGAGTCGACCCGCGCGAGGTCGGCGACCACCACCGCCAGTCCGAGCGGCTTCGCGCGGGTCTGCATGACGGCGAGGGTCTGGGGGAAGACGTGCTGGTCGACCAGCAGGACGGCGTCGGCGGGGGCCTTGCTGGAACGCCGCATCAGCGTCATCGCCTCCGCTGCGGCCGTGCCCTCGTCGAGCAGCGAGGCTCCGGAGGTGGTGAGGCCGGTCAGGTCGCTGACGACGGTCTGGAAGTTGAGCAGCGCCTCGAGCCGTCCTTGCGAGATCTCCGGCTGGTAGGGCGTGTAGGCGGTGTACCACGCGGGGTTCTCGAGGACGTTGCGCTGGATCACGGCAGGGGTCACGGTGCCGTAGTAGCCGAGCCCGATCATCGAGGTCATCACCTGGTTGCGGCGCGCGATGCCGCGCAGCTCCTCCACGACGGCGGCCTCGGAGGCAGCCGCGTCAACCCGCAGCGGGCCGTCGGTGCGGATGGCCCCGGGCAGGGCGTGGTCGACCAGCGCCTCGAGCGACGGGTGCTTCACCGCGGCGAGCATGGCATCGACGTCGGACTCGGACGGACCGATGTGGCGACCGGCGAACTCGGGCAGGTCGGTGGTGGGCTGGGCGGACATGAGGCTCCTGAACGTCGGATTGCTCGGATCGCCTCCCCATCTGTCACGCCGTGCCGGCCGCTCCAGAGGTGCCTGTCCCACGCAGTCCTGGCGCCTGAGAGGTTCCGGGGAGTTTGCCCCTTCGGCGCCCCGCCGTGCGCCCCTTCGGGTGCACGCGGGGACTCTCCCGCGCGGGATGTTCAGCGGTGCCAATCTACAACACGGCCCGCCGTCCTCGAGAGGACGACGGGCCGACGGTGGTGGAAGGGGCCGGTCAGGCCAGCCGGGCCGCCCGACGCTCGCGCAGCTCGTCGCCCGGGTGCTCGGCGGGAACCTCGTCGTCGGTGCGCTCGCTCGGCAGCTGGGCGAGCTCGCCCTCGACCTCGCGCCAGACGCGCCCGACGGCGATGCCGAAGACTCCCTGACCGCCCTGGACGAGGTCGATGACCTCGTCGGCGGAGGTGCACTCGTAGACCGACGCGCCGTCACTCATGAGGGTGATCTGGGCGAGGTCCTCGACGCCCCGCTCGCGCAGGTGGGTGATCGCCACGCGGATCTGCTGGAGCGAGACCCCGGTGTCGAGCAGCCGCTTGACGACCTTGAGGACGAGGATGTCGCGGAAGCCGTAGAGCCGCTGCGTGCCTGAGCCCGTGGCGCCACGCACCGAGGGCTCGACCAGACCGGTGCGTGCCCAGTAGTCGAGCTGGCGGTAGGTGATGCCGGCTGCCTTGCACGCCGTGGGTCCGCGGTAGCCGATGTCGTCGCTCAGCTCCGGGAGGTCGTCCGTGAACAACAGCCCCTGTGCCGCAGTCGGCACGCTCGTGTGGCCGTGCGGAGCCTCGTTGCTCGGGTTCACAGCACTCACCTCCTCTGGTGTAACTACACCGGTCGCATTACGGTCTGTGCCGAAGGTACGGTGGTGCGGAACCTGAGGTCAACTACCACTCGACCTTGGCCCTTCGGCGTGTCGCGCCTTCCAGGCCAACCCTCGATGTTCACTTGAGGTTCAGGGTGCTGAGCACGAAAACTCAGCCAGCTGTCCCGGTTTCATCCGGTTTGGTTTCGAAATCCTCGGCGGAGACGTGGTCCAGGAACTCCCGGAACTTCTCCACCTCGTCGTCCTTGTCCTCCTCGCCGGACATCGCGACCCCGGCCTCCTCGAGCAGCGACTCCCCCGCCACGATGGTCGTGCCGGTGCGCAGCGCGAGGGCGATCGCGTCCGAGGACCGCGACGAGATCTCGGTGGTGCCGTCGAGGATGAGGGCCGCGTGGAAGACACCGTCGCGCAGCTCGACGATGCGCACCTCGGTGAGGCGGTGGCCCAGTCCCTCGATGACGTTCTTCATCAGGTCGTGGGTCAGCGGGCGAGGCGGTTCGATGCCCTGCTGGGCGTACGCGATGGCCGTCGCCTCGGCGGCCCCGATCCAGATCGGCAGGTAACGGTCACCGTCTCGCTCGCGGAGCAGGACGATGGGGTGGTTGGTGGGCATCTCGACACGGACACCGAGGACCTCGAGGACCTTCACCCTCCCACCTTAACCCGGTTCAGCCGCGCTGGAGCCCGTCCCTGACCAGGGCCGTGTGCAGCGCGATGCACAACCGCAGCACGTCACCGGTGGGATCCTTCGTGGCACCCGCCCGCGCCCCCTTCCCGGACGTCGTCCGGTGCGGCGTCACGACCTGCTGCACGAGGCCGATCTCGCGGTCGGCCGCCGTGCGGAACGGCCGCAGGTGACGTGGTTCGAGACCGTAGGCCGCGAGCTCGGCCGCCGTGTGCGCCACGGTGAGCGCGGCGTCGCCGAAGTGTCCCGTGTCGTCGGCGTGCAGGAGCCCGAACGTCTCGAGGGCGTCGACGGTGGCGGCATCCAGGCCGGCGGAGGAGGCCAGCTCGGTGCGCGTCAGCCGCAGCGTGCCACCAGCGGTGACCTCGGCGGCCGTGGGCACGTCAGGGTCGGTCACCGGCACGGGGACCGAGGGACGCGGCATACCGGTCTCGTGGCGCTCGGGGGTCAGCCCGCGGTCCATCGCGTCGAGGGCTGCGGCGATCACCTTGAGCGGCCAGAAGTGGTCGCGCTGGGCGGTGAGGACATAGCGGAGTCGTTCGAGGTCGGCGGCGGAGTAGGTGCGGTAACCAGACCCGGTGCGCGCCGGCGTCACGAGTCCCTCGGCCTCGAGGAACCGGATCTTGGAGATCGTGACGTCAGGGAAGTCCTGCTTCAGCGCCTCGAGGACGGCGCCGATCGTCATGGGCTGTCGCGTCGTGCGAGCACTCACCGGTGGCCGTCGATCGAGCAGTCGTCAGGCCTTGCCGGCGTAGAACACGAGGCGGAACTTGCCGATCTGGACCTCGTCGCCGGTCTGGAGCGTGACCTCGTCGATCCGCTCACGGTTGACGTAGGTGCCGTTGAGGGAGCCCACGTCCCGCACCACGAAGGTGTCACCCACGCGGCGGAAGGTCGCGTGCTTGCGCGACACGGTCACGTCGTCGAGGAAGATGTCGCTGTCGGGGTGGCGACCGGAGTTGACCTCGTCGTCGTCGAGCAGGAACCGCGCACCGGTGTTGGGGCCCCGCAGCACCACCAGGAGGGCCGTACCGGGACGCAGGGCGTCGACGGTCGCCTGGTCGGCCTTGCTGAGGGCGACCTCGGCGTCGGCGCTGGTGTCGACCTGCTCGAGGTCGTGGATGCCGGGCAGCCGCATCGTCGTCGGCTCGTGGGGCCGGGACGTCTGCTCGTCGTTCTCGCTGCCGTTCATGGATCCGCACTCCCTCGTGGTGGTTCTGTCCGCCCCCCTAGCAAAGCACAAACCTAAAGGGGCGCCGGTGCCGTCCGCAGGCAATTCTGCGAACCGGCGGACGTGCGGGGTCAGCCGAGCTGGGCCTGGTATGCCGCCGGGTCGAGCAACGCATCGACGGCCGCGGCGTCGGAGGGGCGGAGCTCATACATCCAGCCCTCGCCGTAGGGGTCGGTGTTGACCAGCTCGGGGGTCGCGTCCAGCGACGCATTCACCGCGGTCACCTCGCCGGCCAGGGGCGCGTAGAGGTCGCTCACGGACTTGGTCGACTCGACCTCGCCACAGGCGTCGCCCGCAGCCACCGTGTCGCCCACCGCGGGCAGGCTGACGTAGACGACGTCACCGAGCGAGTCCTGGGCGAACGAAGTGATCCCGATCCGCACCGTGCCGTCGTCACCGGAGCGGACCCACTCGTGCTCGGCGGTGTAACGCAGGTCCTGGGGGTAGTCCAGGTCGCTCATGCTGCTCCTCGGTGGAAGGGGTGGCTGTTTCGACAACTGCAACCCGCTGGTGGTCAGGGCTTGGGTGCCGGGACGGGCCGAGCGTAACGAGGCTCGCTCAGACTGTGCAACGCGGTGATCGCGAGGTTGTCGGACTGCCGCACGGATGGGAGTGCTCCGTCACCACGGACCGACTCCGAGACGCCTCCGGGGATCTCCATCGCGGAGGCCATCGTGGCGCTGTCACCGATCGCGGTGATGACGTACGGGGGCTCGACCCGCTCGCCCCCGATCTCGATGGCACCGTCGGCGTCGGCGAACCACGTGTCGGACACCACGCGCACGTCTCCGATCTGCACCGCCTCGGCTCCGGCGTCGCGCAGCTCCTGGAGCGCGTCGAGCAGGCGTGCGGCGGTGACCTTGTGGTCGGGGTCGTTGATGTTGATGACGATGCCCGGCCCCGTGGCCGGTGCGGTGCCGGTCAGGATGCCGAGGGTGTCGAGCCGCTCCTGCGCAGACTTGAGGGCCTCCGCGCTGGAGTCGACACCCGACACGAGGCGGTCGCGGCTGGTCTCCAGCTCGCGCGTGTCGGAGGCGAGGCGGTCCTGCTCCTGGCTCACGTCGTCGAGGATGCGGACCAGCTCGTCCTCGCGCAGCTGCTCCAGGCCGCTCTGGTTGGTCTGCTGCACCTGGGTGGCGATGGCGAAGCCGAGCACGATGGCGAGCAGGGCTGCGAAGACGTTGGCGCGGGTGGCCCGGGGTCGCGCCATGCGCAGCAGCCGGTGCCACGAGCCCGTGGTGTCATCGGGGCCGCCGTCGGTGCCCCTGGGTCCTCGCCCGCCGCCCGCGTCGCTCATGCCTTGAACAGGTGCCTGCGGATGGAGGCGACGTTGGAGAAGATCCTGACGCCGAGGACGACGACGACTCCGGTGCTCAGCTGCGACCCGACACCGAGCTGGTCACCGAGGAAGACGATGAACGCGGCCACCACGACGTTGGCGAGGAACGAGACGACGAAGACCTTGTCGTTGAAGATGCCGTCAAGGACCGCACGCACCGCACCGAACACGGCGTCCAGGGCCGCGATGACGGCGATGGGCAGGTAGGGCTGCAGGGCGACGGGCACGTCGGGACCCCAGAGGAGTCCGACCAGCACGCCGCCGATCAGGCCGAGCAGGGGTATCACGGTGAACTCTCCGACGTGGACGGGGTGGGCTTCGTGGACGGGGTCGTCGTGGTGGTCGACCCGCTGGGCGTCGACCCGCTGGCCCGGGGCTTCGGCACCGTCGCCGCACGGACCATGAGCGAGGTCGCGGCCGGCAGGGACAGGCTCTTGGCCACGTCAATGGAAACACGGATGCCGTAGTTGTCCTGGAGGGCGCGCGCGTACGCGCCGCCGTCGTTGGCGGCGAACTCGGCCTGCAGGTCCTGCGGGTCGCCGATCACGCTGATCCGGTACGGCCTGGCCAGCGGGCGGTAGTTGACGAGGATGGCCTCGCCGGCGAACCGGATGGCCGACCTCGACGTGAGCCGCTGGCCGTTCACGGCGATCGCCTCTGCGCCTGCCTCCCACAGCCCGTTGACGACGATCTGCAGGTCCTTCGAGAAGACCTTGCCCTCGTCCTTGGCGGCGTCGGTGCGCGGGTTGCCGTCGGCGCTCGTGCCGTCGCTGCCGGGAGCGTTGTCGAGCTGCACGGTGAGGCCAGGTCCGGTGACGCCCTCGGCGCCGGAGGCGAGGGTGAGGGCGGCCAGCCTGGTCTGGAGCGAGGACTCGTCCTGCCCGAGCGCCTGCGACTGGAGCCGGTCCACCTCGGCCTGCACGGAGCGAAGGTGAGCCTCCTGGCGGTCCACCCCTGCGCGGCGGGTCTCGATCTGGCTCACCAGGTTGGCCTTTGCGCGGATCGCTGAGGTCGACGGCGTGCGCAGGGCCACCGCACCGAGGGTGAGCAGCAGGCCGGTCACCAGTGCGGCCACGGCCACCGTGACGGTGCGCGTGCCGGTGCTCGCGGGCAGTCCGGCGGCCTCGCGCTGGGCGGCGGCCGCGGCATACCCGGGGTCGAGGGGGCGCTCCATCATCGAGATGAGCAACGTCATGGACTCGTCGGGCCGTCGACCGGGGGTGGTGGTCGGCGGGGCGGCGTCGCGGTGCGAGGTCGGAGGTGTGCTCATGACGCCGGCACCGTGTGTGCGGCCACCACCTGCCGGGCCTGCACGATGTACATCACGCCGGCAACCCAGTACAGGACGGTGCCCCACCACGCGAACGCCCAGCCGATCGGCAGGGCCCACTCGGCGAAGGTGCTGGAGCCCTCACCCAGCAGCAGCAGGGGGAATGCGTAGAGGAGGTTGAAGGTGGCGGCCTTGCCGACGAAGTGCACGGGCAGCCCGGTCTGGCCGTAGCGCTTGATCCGCCACAGCACCCCGGCGAGGAGCAGCTCGCGCCCGACGAGGGCGAGGACGAGCCACCAGGGGATGATCTCGCGCCACGCAAGGCCGAAGAGGGTCGTCGCGATGTAGAGGCGGTCAGCGAACGGGTCGAGCAGCTGGCCGAGCCGCGACTCCATGCCGAACCGGCGGGCGATCTTGCCGTCGAGGTAGTCGCTGACCCCGGAGAGCATGAGGACGACCAGCGCGAGGACGTCGTGCTCGGACAAGATCGCCCAGAGGAAGATGGGCACACCGACCAGCCGCAGCACCGACAGCACGTTGGGCAGGGTCAGCACACGGTCGGACACGGCGGGCTCGCTGACGACCCTCCCCCGATCTCCTGGTGCTGACACGATGGCAGCCTAACCGCCAGCCCCCCGTAGAGTTCGCAGGCATGGACAACCCGCTGGTCGGCCCGGGTCTGGAGCAGCTGCGTGAGCGCCGCAGCGTCAAGTGGCGGCTGTACGACCCGGACATCCTGCCGTTGTGGGTCGCCGAGATGGACGTCGTGCCGGCCGAGCCGATCCGGCGTGCGGTGGCCGACGCCATGTCGAGTGGCGACACCGGCTACCCGTGGGCGGCCGACTACGCCGAGGCCTTGTCCGCCTTCGCTGCGAACCGCTGGGGATGGGAGCCCGACCCCGCCACGATGGAGATCGTCCCTGACGTGATGCTCGGCGTGGTGGAGGTCCTCAAGCTCGTCACGGACCCCGGATCGGCGGTGGTGGTCAACTCCCCCGTCTACCCGCCTTTCTTCCAGTTCATCACCCACCTCGGGCACCGGGTCGTCGAGGCACCCCTGGGGGAGACCGGTCGGCTCGACCTCGGGTCGCTGGAGTGGGCGCTCGGCGAGGCGGCTGGCGGGGGCGGCCGCGCGGCATACCTGTTGTGCAACCCGCAGAACCCGACGGGCGCCGTGCACACCCCCGCCGAGCTCACGGCAGCCCTCGAGCTGGCGGAGTCGTTCGGCGTGCGGGTGGTGGCCGACGAGATCCACGCGCCAGTGGTGCACGCGCCCGCGACCTTCACGCCGGTGGCGTCACTGCCCGCAGGGTCGCGGGCCATCGCGCTGATGTCGGCGTCGAAGGCGTTCAACCTCGCCGGGCTCAAGGCGGCGATGGCCGTGCCCGGTCCGGACGCCGTCGCCGACCTGGCACGCATCCCCGAGGAGGTCTCGCACGGAGCGAGCCACCTCGGGGTGATCGCCCACCGCGCGGCCTACCTCGACGGTGGGCCGTGGCTGGACGCGCTGCTGGCCGGGCTCGACGCCAACCGGCAGCTGCTGGCCAGCCTGCTGGCGGAGCAGCTGCCCGACGTGGGTTACCGGGTGCCTGACGGGACGTTCCTCGCGTGGCTCGACTTCACCGCGCTGGGCCTCGGTGACGATCCGGCGGCAGTGCTGCGCGAGCGCGCTCGAGTCGCGCTGCACCCCGGTCCCGGCTTCGGTCACGGTGGCGCCGGACACGCGCGCCTGAACTTCGGGACGTCGCCCGACATCGTCCGCGAGGCCATCAGCCGGATCGCGGCTGCGCTCTAGCTCGGGAGGGCTCAGCGCTCCGCCTGTGCCTGCAGCATCTCGACGGCCTTGTCGATCCGCCTCCGACGCGTCTCGGGAGCCTTCGCGCCGTTGATCGCGTCGACGTGGGCGCGCTGGTGGCTGAAGGACTGTCGGGCGAAGACGGCTTTCGCCTCCGGCACGACCTCCAACGCGGCGGCGAAGTCCTCGGGCATCTCCACCTCACGCGGAGCGGTGTCGAGTTCGAGCGTGACCTCGACGACGTCGCCGCCCGAGACCCCGGTCAGGGCGCGGTTCTCCGCACTGACGCCGACCAGGTGGCGGCCACCCATCGACGCAACGCTGCTGCGGTAGGTCTTGCCGTTGACGGTGACGCTCACCTTCGGTCGCTTGCCGCCGCCGAGCTCGTCGACGACCTCGTCGGGCACGACCAGGCCCGTGGTCGTCTTCCCCGTCTGCAGCACCTCGGCGGTGAACTTCATGCGGCCGAGTATGCCGCGTGCCACAGTGGGCGCATGGCTGACGGTGCTGGGTTTGGTGGCTTTCCCCCATGGGGCGTGACGTTCTACCAGGAGCTTGAGGTGACCAACACCAAGGAGTTCTGGGCTCAGCACAAGGCGCAGTGGGAGCGCGACGTGCGGGATCCGATGCTCGCCCTGGCCGATGCACTGGAGGACGAGTTCGGACCGGCCCGGCTGTTCCGCCCGAACCGCGACATCCGGTTCAGCCATGACAAGTCGCCGTACAAGAGCCATCAGGGTGCGTTCGTCGGTGTCGCCACGGGGGTGGGCTACTACGTGCAGGTCAGCGGTGACGGGCTGGCGGTGGGTGGCGGGTTCCGGGCGCACTCCCCCGCCGAGACGAGCCGCTACCGCGCGGCCGTCGACGCACCCACGTCCGGTGCCCGACTCGAGACGGTTGCGGCCGAGCTGGTCGCCGCTGGCTTCGCACTCGAGGGTGACTCGCTCAAGACCCGCCCGAAGGGCTTCGCGGCAGACCACCCTCGGCTCGAGCTCCTGCGGCGCAAGGAGATGATGGCCATCCAGCGCGTCGGCACCACATCGTGGCTGTCCACGCCCGAGGCAGTCGACCACGTGCGCGCCTCGTGGCGGCAGGTTCGCCCGCTGGTGGGCTGGATGTCCGAGCACGTTCACGAGTAGCGTCGGACGATGGGCTTCGAGGTGACGGCCGCGGCATACGGCAGCTTCATGGGGCGCTTCTCCGAGCCGCTGGCACCGGCGTTCGTCGAGGCCGCCGGGGTATCGGTCGGTCAGCGCGTGCTCGACGTGGGCGCCGGCCCCGGCGCGTTGACGGCGGTGCTGGTCGACCTGGTCGGCGCGGACCACGTCGCCGCCATCGACCCGTCGCAGTCGTTCGTCGCGGCTCTCCACGAGCGACTGCCGGACGTCGACGCGCGGGCGGGGAGCGCGGAAGAGCTCCCGTGGGACGACGGGTCGTTCGATGCCGCGCTGGCCCAGCTGGTCGTGCACTTCATGCGCGACCCGGTGACCGGGCTGCGCGAGATGGGCCGGGTGACCCGCTCGGGTGGGACGGTCTCGGCCTGCGTCTGGGACCACGCCGGCGGTGGCGGCCCGCTGTCGCTGTTCTGGGATGCCGTGCACGAGCTCGACCCGCTCGCCGGGGCCGAGCGCGGGTTGGCCGGGGCGCGCGAAGGTCACCTGGCCGAGCTGTTCAGGCAGGCCGCGCTGGTCGACGTCAGCGCGGGGGTGCTGTCAGTGGACGTGGCCTTCTCCGGCGTCGACGAGTGGTGGGAGCCGTTCACCTACGGCGTCGGTCCCGCTGGCGGGTACGTCGCCGACCTCGACGAGACGGGGCGGGAGGCGTTGAAGGCCGAGTGCGCCCGACGGCTTCCCGACGGCCCGTTCACACTGACCGCCTCGGCTTGGGTCGCCACCGGTCGCGCGCGCTGAGTCGCCTCCGAGATCCCAGCTCTCGGGCCATTCAGGGGTGCTGTGGGCCGAGAGGTGGGATCTCGGCACACACCAGCGCCGGAGCGGGGCGTGAAAACGGGGCCCGAAGTGTGTGGACAAGTCGGACCCCGTTCGTCGGGCTGACAGGATTTGAACCTGCGACCCCTTGACCCCCAGTCAAGTGCGCTACCAAGCTGCGCCACAGCCCGTGGCTTGCCCACGCGGAATCCAGCCGGAGCAGGACCGCGGGAGCGAACGAAACCTTAGCGCACGGCATACCTCCGCTTGAAATCGGTATGCCGTGCTGCCGGCTAGCGGCGCTTGCGCTTCTCGCGCACCCGGACGGAGACCTCGATGGGGGTGCCCTCGAAGCCGAACTCCTCACGCAGGCGACGCTCGAGGAAGCGCCGGTAGCCGGCCTCGATGAAGCCGGACGCGAAGATCACGAACCGCGGCGGGCGGGTCGAGGCCTGGGTGGCGAAGAGGATGCGCGGCTGCTTGCCACCGCGCACGGGGTGCGGGTGGGAGGCGACGATCTCGCCGAAGAACGCGTTGAGACGACCTGTCGGCACGCGGAAGTCCCACGACTCGAGGGCGCGCTCCAGCGCGGGCACGAGCTTCTCGACCGAGCGGCCGGTGCGCGCCGAGATGTTCACGCGGGGAGCCCACGGCACCTGCACGAGCTCACGCTCGATCTCGCGCTCGAGGTAGTGGCGGCGCTCCTCGTCGAGCAGATCCCACTTGTTGTAGGCGATGACGAGGGCACGGCCGGCGTCGATGACGTGCTGCACGACCCGGACGTCCTGCTCGGCGATGGGCTGCTCGGCGTCGATCAGGACGACGGCGACCTCCGCCTTCTCCAGTGCGGTCTGCGTGCGCAGCGACGCGTAGAAGTCGGCTCCGCGGGTCTGGTGGACGCGGCGACGGATGCCGGCCGTGTCGACGAAGCGCCAGGTCTTGCCGCCGAGCTCGATGAACTCGTCGACCGGGTCGCGGGTGGTGCCGGCGACGTTGTCGACGACCACCCGGTCCTCACCGGCGAGCTTGTTGAGCAGGGAGGACTTGCCGACGTTCGGGCGACCCACGAGGGCAACCCGTCGGGGGCCGCCGCGCTGGTAGGCGTCGGCGTTGGCGGAGATGGACGGCATCACGTCGAGGACGGCGTCGAGGACGTCGCCACTCCCCCGGCCGTGCAGGGCGGAAACCGGCCAGGGCTGCCCGAGACCGAGGTTCCAGAGGGCGGCGGCGTCGGCCTCGGTGCGCTGGTCGTCGACCTTGTTGGCCACGAGGATGACCGGCTTGCCGGAGCGGCGGAGCAGCCTGACGACCGCCTCGTCGTCGTCGGTGGCACCGACCGTGGCATCGACCACGAACATCACGACATCGGCGAGGTCGACGGCGACCTCGGCCTGCTCGGCGACCCGCAGGTGGATACCGGTCGCGTCGATCTCCCAGCCGCCGGTGTCGACGAGGGTGAACCGGCGCCCGGTCCACTCGCCGTCGTAGGCGACGCGGTCACGGGTGACACCCGGCACGTCCTCGACGACGGCCTCTCGGCGGCCGAGGATGCGGTTGACGAGGGTCGACTTGCCCACGTTGGGGCGCCCGACGACGGCGACGACGGGCAGCGGTCCCTCGGTGATCGCGTAGCCGTCCTCGTCGTACTCACCGTCGATGAGGGAGCGGTCCTCCTCGCTGAGGTCGAACTCCTCCAGCCCAACGCGCAGCGCGCGCTCGACAGTCGAGTCGTCGGTCAGGTTCTCGCTCACAGGGTTTCCTAGCGTCGTTCGTGGGGTGGTCGCGGACAGGTGTGCCGCGTGGCCGCCCACCATTGTCGCGCACATTTGGGGTCGGTCCGGACAACCGGTCTAGGCCTCGGTGCCCCGACGCTGCACGCCGTCGTCCTCGGGGAGGAACACCCGGTGTCGCTCCTGGGATTCCCTGACGTGCGTGGCCAGGGACACCCGCACGAGGTCGGTGGCGGTCGCCAGCCGCTGTCGCCCGGTCAGTGCGCCCGTGAGCGCCGGATCACCGGCGAGGTCCAGGGGTTCACCGAACTCGACCACCATGCGCGACCAGGGTCGCGGCAAGGAGCCCTTGGCAGCGCCGGTCGTCCGGGTGCCGAGGAAGGCCACCGGCACCACCTGGGCCCCGCCCTGCTGGGCCAGCCAGGCCGCGCCCTGCTGGACGGCGGCGACGTCACCCCGGCCACGGGTGCCCTCGGGGAAGATGCCGACCGCTCCCCCGGCGTGCAGGATCGCCACGGCAGCCGTCAGGGCCCGCCGGTCGCCCGAGTTCCTGGTGACGGGGATGTGCCCGATCCAGGCCAGGAACCAGCCCAGCAGCCCCTGGAACATCTCGCGCTTCACCAGCACCGAGGTCGGGCGCGGGGCGAGGGCGGGAAGCATGGGGCCATCGAGGAAGCCGACGTGGTTGGCCACGAAGACGACAGGACCCCGGCGCGGCACCCGGCTGCGGCCGACCACCGTGACGCGGTAGAGCACCCCGAAGAGCACCCGGCCGACGACCATGTTGATCCGCACCCGCCAAACCGGCGTGAGACCGCTCGTCGCAGTGGACGGCGCGTCGGTCACGCCGGGACCTTGTGGGGCACCTCGCGTCGGACGACGTCGAGCAGGGCCTGCACGCTCTGCCCGAAGTCCAGGTCGGACGTGTCGACCAGCGTCACGCCGTCGGCAGCCTCCATGAAGTCGGACACGGTGGAGTCGTCACGGTCGCGCCGCACGATCTGGTCGCGGGTGGCCTCGACCGCGTGGTCGGCGTCGTGCCCGTGCAGCTCCTTCGAGCGCCGCCGCAGTCGGGCCTCGACGCTCGCGGTCAGCAGCACGCGCACATCGGCGTCGGGGGCGACGACGGTGGTGATGTCGCGGCCCTCCGCCACGACTCCCCCGGTCTGCGTGGCGATCCGGTCGATGAGGTCGCGTTGCAGCTGCTGGAGGATCGGACGCACGAGCCGGTTCGTCGCGACCTTCGAGACCACCTCGCTGACCCGTGTCGTGCGGATGTCGTCCTCGATCTCGCGACCGCTGACCCGCACGCTCGGGGTGGTCGGGTCGGTGCCCATCTCGAGCGGGATGACCCGCGCAGCCTGGGCGACCGCCACGGTGTCGTCGAGGTCCACACCCTCCTCCAGGCACCACCAGGTGACGGCGCGATACATCGCACCGGTGTCGAGGTAGCCGACGCCCAGGCCCGAGGCGGCAGCCCGGGACACGCTGGACTTGCCCGAGCCCGAGGGGCCGTCGACCGCGACGACGAGGTGCTTGCTGTCCATGGCAGGCAAGACTAACGGCGGGTGCACCTCAGCCGTGAAGTCGCCAACCACGGGCCGTCAGCTCGTCACCGAGCCGTTCCGCGACGGCGGGCAGGACCGAGACCTCCGCCAGACCGAACGGCTGCCCCAGGCCGTGCTCGAGGTGCAGGTCCTCGAGGTTCACCCCCGCGTCTCCCACGTCGTGCAGGAGCCGGGCCAGCTCGCCGGGCCGGTCGGGCACGAGCACCACGACGACGCTGTATGCCGTCGGCGCAGCACCGTGCTTGCCCGGGATCCGTGCGTGGCCGGCGTTGCCCTGGGCCACGATCCGGGCGAGCACCTCACGGGCTCCGACTCCGTCGCCGTCGGCCAGCACGTCGAGGGCGTCGATCACCTCGGTGAGCTCGGCCTGCAGGTGTGCGAGCACGGAGCGCACTGCGGCGGCGTTGCCGGCCAGGATCTGCGTCCACAGCTGCGGGTCGCTCGCGGCCACCCGCGTGACGTCGCGGATCCCCTGTCCTGACAACGCGACCGCCGGGTCGGTGAGGTCCCGCAGGCGTCCTGCCACCAGCGACGAGGCCAGCTGGGGCACGTGCGAGACGACCGCCACGGCGGCGTCGTGGGCCGCCGGGTCCATGGTCGACACGGTCCCACCGGCGGCGGTGGCCAGCGCGGTGACAGCGGCGACCGCTGCCGGCGACGAGTGCTCGTGGGGCACGACCACCCACGCCCGGCCGTCGAAGAGGTCGCCGCGCGCGGCGACCGCACCGGAACGCTCGCGACCCGCCATCGGGTGCGACCCGGCATACCGGGTGAGGTCGGCGCCACGACGGCGCACGTCCTCGAGCACCGCGACCTTGACCGAGGCCACATCGGTGACGACGGCGTCGGGCCACGCGGCCAGCTCATCGGCCACGACGGCACCGGCGACGTCCGGGGGCGCGGCCACCACGACGACGTCGGGCGCCGGGTCGTCGGCGGCAGCCACCACACCGGCCCCGAGGTCGCGCGCCAGGGCGACGGCGGTCGGCGACGGGTCGGCCAGCACCACGGCATACCCGGCCCTCGACAGGGCGATGCCCAGGCTCGTGCCGATGAGGCCGGTGCCGACGATGCGGACGCTGGTGGTCACGACGCGAAGGCTACCGACGGGCGCGGGACGGCGCGCTCACATTCCAGCCGCGGTGTAGAGGCGGCCGACCTCTTCCTTGGTGAGCTTGCGCATCTTGCCCGGCTTGGTGTCGCCGAGGCTGATCGGTCCGACCTGCACCCGCACGAGGCTGAGGACGGGGTGGCCCACGGCGTCGAGGAGGCGTCGCACGATGTGCTTGCGCCCCTCGTGGAGGATCACCTCGACGAGCGCCTTGCCGGGCTGGGAGTCGACGACCCGGAACGAGTCGACCGAGGCCGGTCCGTCCTCGAGCTGCACCCCCTCGCGCAGCTGCTTGCCGATGTCGCGCGGCACCGGCCCACGGATCTGGGCGAGGTAGGTCTTGAGGACGCCGTACTGGGGGTGCTGCAGCCGATGGGCCAGCTCGCCGTCGTTGGTGAGGATCAGCAGGCCCTCGGTGTCGGCGTCGAGGCGCCCGACGTGGAAGAGCCGCTCGTGGCGGTCGCCGACGTAGTCGCCGATGTTGATCCGCCCCAGCTCGTCGTTCATGGTCGTCACGACGTTGAGCGGTTTGTTGAAGGCGAAGTAGACGCGTGTCTCGTCGAGCTGCACCTTCACCCCGTCGACGTGGACGGTCTGGTCGGGGCGGATGCGCACGCCGAGCTCGGTCACGACGTGACCGTCCACCTCGACGCGACCGGCCGAGATGAGGTTCTCGCAGACCCGGCGCGAGCCCACCCCGGCGGCGGCCAGGAGCTTCTGCAACCGGATGCCGTCGGGGTCGTGGACGTCGACCTCGGGTGTCTCCCGCTCTCGGGGCACCCGGGTCGGTTGGCTCTTCTTGGTCGTGCCGGAGCTGCCGCGCTGGGGCCGCTCGGGACGGCCTCCCTCGGACGCCGTGGGGCCCCCGCCTCGCGGTCCGCCGGTGCGTCCGGCGGAGCGACCGCCGTGTCCCTGGCTGCCGCCTGGGCGGCCTCGACCGGTGTTTCCTCTGCTGCGTGGGGGTGTCATCCGCGTCCCTGTTCTGCGATTTCGTCGAGCACGTCGACTTCGGGGAGGTAGGGCGCCAGGGCGGGCAGCTCGTCGAGGCTGCCCAGGCCGAGGCGCTGGAGGAAGTAGTCGGTGGTGCCGTAGAGGAAGGCGCCGCCGTCGCCATCGGACCCGAGCTCCTCGATGAGCCCGCGGTTGAGCAGGGTGCGGACGACGCCGTCGACGTTCACGCCACGGACGGCACTGACCCGCGAACGCGAGATCGGCTGGCGGTAGGCGATCACGGCCAACGTCTCGAGGGAGGCCTGGGTGAGCTTGGCCTGCTGCCCGTCGAGGAGGAACTTCTCCACGACCGGGGCGTAGTCGGAGCGGCTGTAGACCCGCCAGCCACCAGCCACCGACCGCAGGGTGAAGCCACGGTGCTGCGCGGCATACTCCGCCTCCAGGGCGGTGAGGTGCTCGCGCACGTCGTCGACGGGGAGCTCCAGCGCGGAGGCGAGCGAGATCTCGGTGATCGGCTCGTCGACGACCATCAGCACGGCCTCGATCGCGCTGCGCGCCCCGCCCGGGAAGTCGTTGACGTCGAAGGCGAACTGCTCGTCGCCAGCGCCGGACGGCGCCTCGACCCCTTCGGCGGTCGCATGGGAAGTCTCGTGGGCGGCCTCGTGGTCAGGGTCGTCGTCGGGCTGGTGGTCGGGCACGACCTCAAGGTCACTCATCGTCGCTCTTTCCCTCGTCGGTCGGCTGGGCTGGCTGGGCGTCGGGAGCTTGCTCGTCGGGCTCGCCAGCGTCGTCAGGCTCGTCAGCGTCGTCAGCGTCGTCAGGCTCGTCGAACTCGTCGCTGACCTCGATCTCGCCGTCATCAGCACCGGTCCAGCGCACCGTCAGCTCGCCCAGCGCCTCGGCCTGCTCGAACGCGATCGCGGCCTCCCGGAACAGCTCCAGCAGGGCGAGGAAGCGCGCCACGATGACGAGGGTCGAGTCGGCGTCGGCCACCAGCGCCCGGAACGAGCAGACCCGCTCGGACCGCAGCCGCGCGCCGAGGATGCCGGCCTGCTCGCGCACGCTCACCTGGGGGGCGTGCAGGTGGTCGAGGCCCACGCTGGGCGCGACCTTCGGCACCATCGCCCGCGCGGCGATCATGGCCAGCTGCTCCGGGGTGATGCCCATGACCAGCTCGGGCAGCAGCTTGGCGAACTGCGGCTCCAGCCCGGCCTGGCGCGGGGTCATCCGACCCGCCGTGGCCATCCGCTCGCCGAAGGTGAACGCGATGTCCTTGAAGGCGCGGTACTGCAGCAGCCGGGCGAACAGGAGGTCGCGCGCCTCGATCAGCGCGAGGTCCTCCTCGTCCTGCGCACCGGTCTGCGGGAGCAGGCGCGCCGACTTCAGGTCGAGCAGCGTGGCAGCGATGAGCAGGAACTCCGAGGCCTGGCCGAGGTCCCACTCGGTGTCGGACTTCTGCGCCGCCTTGATGTGGGCGATGAACTCGTCGGTGACCTGGGCGAGCGCGATCTCGGTGATGTCGAGCTTGTGCTTGCTGATCAGGCCGAGGAGCAGGTCGAACGGCCCCGAGAAGTTGGACAGGTGCACCTCGAACGGGGTCGACCCACCGCGGCGGGTGATCACTCCGCCCGGGGTCAGGCCCGCCTGTGCGTCGCCGGGTTGCACCGCGCCTCCCGGCGCAGTGGCGATGACCTCCTGACTCACCTCGTCAGGCCGCCCCACCACGGGCGATCAGCTCTCGGGCGAGTTGTCGGTATGCCGCGGCGGACGCGTGCGTCGGCGCGTAGGTCGTGATCGGCTCCGCGGCGAGGGTGGCGTCGGGGAACTTCACGGTGCGGCTGATCACCGTGTGGAAGACCTGGTCCCCGAAGTGGTCGACGACGCTGCGCACGACCTCCTTGCTGTGCAGGGTGCGCGAGTCGTACATGGTGGCGAGGATGCCGTCGACCTGCAGGCGCGGGTTCAGGCGGTCGGTGATCTTGTCGATGGTCTCGACCAGCAGCGCCACTCCGCGCATGGCGAAGAACTCGCACTCCAGCGGGATCACGACGCCGTGGGCAGCGGTGAGGGCGTTGACGGTGAGCAGCCCCAGCGAGGGCTGGCAGTCGATCATGATGACGTCGTAGTCGTCCATGACCGGTCGCAGCACGCGGGCCAGGATCTGCTCGCGCGCGACCTCACCGACCAGCTGCACCTCGGCAGCGGACAGGTCGATGTTGGCGGGGATGACGTCGAGGTTCTCCGTCGCGGTCTGCTGGATGACGTCGCGGACGTCGTGCCCGCGCTCGACGAGCAGGTTGTAGATCGTCACGTCGAGCTCGTTGGCGCGCACGCCGAGCCCCACGGACAGGGCGCCCTGCGGGTCGAAGTCGACGAGCAGGACGCGGCGACCGACCTCGGCCAGTGCGGCACCCAAGTTGATCGTGGTCGTCGTCTTGCCGACGCCACCCTTCTGGTTGCACATGGCGATGATGCGGGCGGGACCGTGGGCGGCCAACGGTGCGGGATCCGGGAACACGGGCATCGGTCGCCCGGTCGGGCCCTGCTGCCCGGCGCCGGCGGCTTCGGTGCCGGGCAGGTGGACGGGGTCGTGCCCATCGCCACCGGCGGCCGACTCGGAGGTGTCGCCCGAAAGGGTGGGCGGCGACGGCTCCTGGGTGGTCACCTCAGATTCCACAGGCGTTTCACTCCCGGTGAGTTGGCGTTCGTCGGTCAGCCTCGCGCTGATCGGCACGACCCTATCAGCGGGCACGGGGGTGGCTCTGGGCATAGACCTCACGCAGTCGCTGCACGGTGACCAGCGTGTAGATCTGGGTCGTGGTCACGGACGCGTGGCCGAGCAGCTCCTGCACGACACGGACATCGGCGCCGCCGTCGAGCAGGTGGGTCGCGAACGAGTGCCTCAGGGTGTGTGGCGAGAGGTGACCCCCGAGGTCGGCCCGGTCCGCGGCGGCGCGGAGCACGGCCCACGCCGACTGGCGCGACAGCCGACCGCCCCGCTGGTTGAGGAACACCGCCGGTGTCCCCTTCCCCTTCACGGCCAGGGCCGGCCTGCCCCTGACCAGGTAGGCGCCGAGCGCGTCCGCGGCATACGAGCCGAGCGGGACGATGCGCTCCTTGCTGCCCTTGCCGAAGAGCCGGACCACGCCCTCGCGCGTGTCGAGGTCGTCCACGTCGAGGCCGACCGCCTCCGAGATCCGGGCCCCGGCGCCGTAGAGCACCTCGAGCAGCGCGCGGTCGCGCAGCGAGGCGGGCGTGTCACCGACGCTGGCCGCCTGGAGCAGCCGCTCGACGTCCTCGATGCTGATCGCCTTCGGCAGCCTGGCCGGGGGCCGGGGCGGGGTCACGGAGCCTGCCGGGTCGGTCGCCACGTCACCCTCGAGCGCCAGGAACCGGTGGAAGCCACGCACCGCGACCAGGGTCCGCGCCGCAGACGACGCCGCGAGCGGCGGGTGGTCAGCGCTTCCCTCACGCAGCGTCGCGAGGAAGTCACTGACGTGCGCCTCGGTGATCCCCGTCGGGTCGTGGACCCCCTTCGCGGAGAGGTATGCCGCGTAGCGGGCGAGGTCACGCCGGTAGGACTTGAGGGTGTTGGCGGCGAGGCCGCGTTCGACGTCCAGGTGGTTCAGCCAGCCGCGGATCGCGCGCTCGACCGCGCTCGAGGGTGGCACAAATGGGAGTGTAGGCGGCATGAAGCTCTATGCAGACCTGCCGGGCCGCCGCACCCTCCAGATCCTCGCCGACGTCGGGATCGTCGCCTGGGTGTGCCTCTGGGCGTGGGTCGGACGCCTCGTCCACGACACGACGATGGAGCTCGCAGCCCCGGGGCGACAGCTGCAGAGTGCGGGCTCGGGGTTCCGTGAACAGATGACCAGTGCTGGCAACTCCGTGCGGGACCTGCCCCTGGTCGGCGACCAGATCGCGGCGCCGTTCCGCCAGGTCAGCGGTGCCGGGACGACCATCGAGCAGGCCGGCTCCGACCTCGTGGACGCCGTGACCCGGCTCGCGAACATCCTCGGGTGGGTGACGGCCCTCGTGCCGATCATCATCGTAGGTCTGGTGTGGCTGGTGCTGCGCGGCCGGTTCGTCCGCAGGGCGAGCGCGGCCCAGCGGTTCATCGACAACGCGGCCGACCTCGACCTGTTCGCGCTGCGGGCGATGGCCAGCCAGCCGATGCGCAAGCTGGCTGCCATCTCGGCGGACCCGACGGGGGCATGGCGTCGGGGTGACGAGGAGACGATCAGGTCGCTGGCCCTGCTGGAGCTGCGCGACACGGGGCTGCGTCCACCCGCCTCGGCCGAGCGCGCCGCCTGACCTCCGCCACAACCAGCAACCTTTGCTAGCAAAGATTGCTGGATCGTGGACAGGTTGCAACCTGTCCGCCAACGAGAAACCCCTGCTAGCAAAGGTTCCTCGGGTGGGTGGGAGGTGGGGTCAGCTCGGCAGGCGGCCGGTGGCCTCGGTCAGCGCGCGGAGCCGAGCCGCGTGACCCGAGGTGAGGGCTCCGGGCTCCATCTGCCACGACCAGCCGCCCTCGATCCCCGGGGCGTTCATCCGCGCCTGGGAGCCCAGGGCGAGCACGTCCTGGGCCTGCATCATCGACAAGCCGCACGGGCCTCGCAGGGCGAGCTCGATGAACCCCCAGGAGGGCTCGGCGTCGACGTCGGCGCCGACTCCCGCTGCACGGCAGGCCTCCCGGGCCAGCTGCCGCCGGTGGTCGGGCAGGTCCCACCACCACCCACAGACCGTGTCGTTGTCGTGGGTGCCCGTGTAGACCACCTGGTTGGGCTCGTGGTTCTGCGGGTCGTGCGCGTTGTACTGGTAGGCGGGCTCGAAGGCGAACTGCAGCACGGCCATCCCCGGGAAGCCCAGGGCCTTGCGCAGGTCGATCACCGGCTGGTCGATGTCACCGAGGTCCTCGGCGAGGACGGGCAACGGGCCGAGGGCCGCGAGCGCGGCGTCGAAGACCTCCCTCCCCGGGCCCTGCTCCCACCTGCCGTTGAGGGCGGTGTCGTCCCCGGCAGGGATGGCCCAGTAGGCCGCGAAGCCACGGAAGTGGTCGACGCGGACGAGGTCGAAGAGCGCGAACGTGCGCCGTAGTCGCTCGATCCACCAGCGGTAGCCGTCGTCACGCAGCACGTCCCAGCGGTAGAGCGGGTTGCCCCAGAGCTGGCCGGTCGCGGCATACGCGTCGGGCGGGCAGCCAGCCACGGCGTCGGAGCGGAAGAACTGCGGCCACGCCCGCTCGTCGGCGCCGTCGGGGGCGACGTAGATGGGGACGTCGCCGAGGATGCGGATCCCGCGCTCGTGGGCGTACTCCCGCAAGGCCGACCACTCCCGGTCGAACCGCACCTGGTCGGCAAGGTCGCCCCCGAACGCCGTCCACGAGTCGACCCAGTAGGCCTCCCGCTCAGCGAACTCGGCGAGCTCCTGCTCCGTGACCGACGCGTCGGGGTGCTCCAGCAGGGCGGGCGACGCGGCGAAGGCCGACGGCGACTTGTAGGGCGAGCGGTGCTTGTCGGGGATCGACACGGGCAGCACCTGCCACACCGACTGGCCGGCCTCGACGAGCCAGTCGACGAAGTCGCGAGCGGGTTGGCCGAGCCGTCCACCGGGCAGCGAGGTGACGTGCAGCTGCACCCCGCTGGCGCGGGTCTCGGTCAGGGGCCGGGTGGCGTCCATGGCGGCTCAGCTCTGTGCGGGCAGGGACTCTGCAGACAGGACCTGCGGTCGCAGGTCCTGCTCCGGAGGCTCCCACGAGGAGGCCTGCGCGTCGACCTGGTCACCGGAGCGGATGTCCTTGACCTGGTCGCCTGCGGCGCTGCCCCCGTCGCCGGCCGCGCCGGGGAACCAGACGTACGGGATGCCGCGCCGCTCGGCATACCTGATCTGCTTGCCGAACTTGGCCGGCTTGGGCGCCACCTCGCAGGGTATGCCGCGGGCGCGCAACGCCGTCGCGACCCGGGTGGACACGGCCCGGCTCTCCTCGTCGTTCACCGCGACGAGGACGCAGGCCGGGGTCGAGCGGCTGGCGGTGAGCAGTCCCTTGCCGATGAGCAGGCCGAGGAGCCGCGAGACGCCGATCGAGATGCCGACCCCGGGATAGGTGGTCTTGCCGTCGGAGGCGAGGGAGTCGTAACGGCCGCCGGAGCAGAACGAACCCCACGACTCGTGGCCGACGAGCTGGGTCTCGTAGACGGTGCCGGTGTAGTAGTCGAGACCGCGGGCGATCTTCAGGTCGGCCACCATCGCCCCCGGGGCGTTGGCCAGCCCGGCCCTGATGACGGCGGCGAGCGCGTCGAGGCCTTCGTCGAGCGTCGGGTGCTCGACCCCGAGCGCCCGCACCTGCTCGACGAACGACAGGTCCTCGGACCGGATCGCCGCGAGCGCCAAGCACTGGTCGGCCTGCTCGGCCGTGCGACCGGCCTCGACCAGGAGGTCCTTGACCTTGGCCGGGCCGATCTTGTCCAGCTTGTCGACGATACGGAGGGTGCCCCCGACGTCGTCGATGCCGATCCCGAGGTAGAAGCCCTCGGGGATCTTGCGGTTGTTGACCTGGATGACCATCCGGCCGACCGGGAGCTTGCGGAAGACCTCGGCGATGACCAGCGGCATCTCCGCCTCGAAGTGCGGGGCGAGCTCGCCCACGTCGACCACGTCGATGTCGGCCTGGGTGAACTCGCGGTAGCGCCCCTCCTGGGGGCGTTCACCGCGCCACACCTTCTGGATCTGGTGCCGACGGAACGGGAACGACAGGTGGCCGGCGTTCTCCAGCACGTAGCGGGCGAACGGGACGGTCAGGTCGAAGTGCAGGCCCAACGCGTCGTCGAACGCCCCGAGGTCCAGGCGGTAGTCGCCTGCGTCGTCGCGGTCGATGCGCGAGACGCCGTAGATCTCCTTGTCGGCGTCTCCGCCCTTGCCCATCAGGCGGGGCAACGGCTCGACGGCGCGGGTCTCGATCGACGGGAACCCGTGCAGCTCGAACGTCTCTCGGATGACGTCGAGGAAGTGCTGCTCGACGATTCGCTGGGCCGGGAGGAACTCGGGGAAACCGCTGATCGGGGTGATCTTCACGGGGCCAATCCTTGCAAATAGGGGTTGGTCGCCCGCTCGCGGTCCATGGTGGTCGCCTGGTAGTGCCCGGGCAGCACGAGCGTGGAGTCCGGGAGGGGCAGGACGACCTCGCGCAGCGACCGGTTCATGGCGGCCGGGTCGCCACCGGGCAGGTCGGTGCGCCCGATCGAGCCCGCGAACAGCACGTCCCCGCTGAGCAGGGTGCGGTCGACGTCGACCTGGTCGGCGATCCCGTCCGGGACGGCCTCGATGTTGAACATCGCCGAGCCCTCTGTGTGTCCTGGTGCGTGCAGGACCTCGAAGGTCAGCCCGGCGAGCTCGAGCGTCGCCCGGTCGGTCACCTCGACGACGGTGCTGGGCTCGGTCCACGTGGCTCGCGTGCCGAACTGCTGCTCGAGCATGCCGAGCAGGCCCGGAGCGACGTGGGAGAGCAGGTCGGTGAGGCGGTACCGGTCGTCGCGGTGGATGTAGGCCGCCGTGTCAGCGCCGCACACCGGCGTCACCGAGTAGACGTGGTCGACGTGCCCGTGCGTGAGCAGCACCGCGGCCGGCCGCAGGCGGTGCTGGGCGAGCACCTCGCGGAGGGTCTCCTCGACGCCGATGCCGGGGTCGACGATGACGCACTCCTCCCCCGCGGCGGGGGCGAGGACGTAGCAGTTCGTGTCGAACGCTGCGGCAGGGAAGGCGACGGTGAGCACCGCCGCACTGTATCCGCGATCCCGGACCACCGAGGGGCCACCGTCGGTTAGCGTCGCGGGCATGAGCGTGGGCACCGTCGTGCGAGACCCGTGGGGAGTTCCCCAGCTGTGGGCTGCGGACGTCATCGGCCTGTCGCGCCTGCAGGGACGGGTGTGTGCGACCGACCGCGTCTGGCAGCTCGAGGTGCAGCGCCGGCGTTCCGAGGGACGGGTCGCCGAGCACCTCGGGCCCGGCTGGGTCGAGTGGGACACCTTCGCCCGGCGAGCCCGGCTCACCGACACCGCGCAGCGCTGCTTCGAGCGCCTCGACGACGAGACCGCGCAATGGGTCGCGGCCTACGCCGACGGCGTGAACGACGGCCTGGGCGACGCCATGGCGACGAACGCAGCCCCGGAGCTCGGGGAGCTCCAGCCCGGCGCCTGGGACCCGTGGACGCCCATCGGCGTCCTGCTGACTCAGCACGTGCTCTTCGGGACGCTGGGCGACAAGCTCTGGCGTGACCGGGTGCGTCGGGAGGCTCCGGGCGCGTGGGACCTGCTGTGCGGGCCGAGGCACCCGTCCGTCGCAGCGTGGGACGGGGTGGCCGCGAGCGGCAGCAACGCCTGGGCCGTGGCCGCCGAGCGATCCGTCACGTCGCACCCGTTCGTGGCGGGCGACCCGCACCGGTCACTCGAGCTCCCCGGTGTCTACCAGCAGGTGCGCCTCGCGTGCCCTGAGTTCGACGTCATCGGTTTCGCCTTCGCCGGTGTCCCCGGCACGCCGCACTTCGCGCACGCCGGAGGGGTGGCCTGGGGCATCACCAACGCCATGGCCGACTGCCACGACGTCTTCGTGGAGGAGCTGCGCCGCGCAGGCGGGTCCGTCGAGTCCCGCGAGGCGGATGGGTGGGCTCCGGCCCGGTCGCACCGAGAGGTGGTGGCCGTGTGCGGCTCGGACCCGGTCGAGGTCGAGGTCGTCGAGACGGCCCGTGGACCCGTGGTGGTCGGCGACGTGGGCGATACCCGCTGCCTGTCTCTGCGGATGGTCCCGCGCGTGGAGGGCGATGCCGGCCTCGCGGCCTCCCTCGCGCTCCTGCGGTCCCGCTCGGCCGCGGACGTCAGGGCCGCCTGGCGAGGCTGGGTGGAGCCGGTCAACGCCGTCGTCACGGCCGACAGCGCCGGCACGGTGCTGGAGTTCACGGCAGGACTGGTGCCGGACCGCGACCCCGCCAACCGCGAGGGGCCCGTGCCGGGGTGGGACCCGAAGCACGCGTGGACCGGCTACCTCGACCACACGCAGTCCCCCGTCACCGACGTCGCCGTGCACGCGAACCACGCCACGCGGCATACCGCGTCGTTGGGGCGTGACTTCGCCAGCCCGGACCGCGCCAGGCGCATCGCCGACCTCCTCGCCTCCACCCCTCGCCTCGACGCCGACACCCTGCAGCGCATCCACACCGACACCTTCCACGCGCCCGCCCGGCGCATCCTGCCGAGACTGCGGGGTCTGACTGGCCTCAGTGCGCCGGCGGCTGCGTTGCGCGACGAGCTGCTCGACTGGGACTGCCGCATGGACGCCGACAGTCCCCTCGCCCACCGGTATGCCGTGCTGCGGGCTGCGCTCGTCGCCGCGCTGGGTCGCGTCGACGCCTTCGCCGGCCTCGCGGCCGAGTCCGACCTGCCGGGCATCTTCGCCCCCTGGATGTCGCTGGGGTTGCGGGTGTCGGTGCGGCTGGAGTCCTTCCTCGACCAGCCTCCCGAGGGGTTCGACGTCGCCGCGGAGCTGGCGTCGGCTCTCGAAGCGGCTGCCTGCGCACCCGAGCGCGTGTGGGGCGACCGACACCGACTGGTCCCGATCCGGATCGGCCCGCCCGGGGAGCGGCCACCCGAGCAGGTCGGCGTCGCGGGCGACCGAGACTGCGTCCTGGCGACATCGAGCCTGCCCGACTCGGAGGACCGCTTCGTCCAGGCTCCGGCCGCGCGCTACATCTGGGACCTCGAGGACCGGGCCCGCAGTCGCTGGGTGGTGCCGCACGGCACCGGGGGCCCGACCGGGTCGGCGCATGCCCACGACCAGCAAGCCCTCTGGCTGCGGGGTGAGCTCACCGCCGTGCCCGACCACGCCCTGGCCGAGCGTCCCTGCCTAGACTGACGCGCGTGACCAGGGAACAGGAGCGCGCCAGGGCGCGCCGCCGTGCGGAGAAGTTCGAGGCCAAGCAGGCCCTCAAGGAGCGGGAGGCGGCGCGAAACCGTCAGGTGGCCGTCGTCGTGGCGGCCGTCCTCGTGGTCGTGGCCGCGTTCGTCTTCCTGACTGCCCAGCTCGGCAAGGACACGAAGACCCCCGCCGCCGCGCCGACCACCCCGAGTGCCAGCAGCGCCACGACCGCAGCCGTCGAGGGCTGCACCGCGGCGCCCGCTCCCCCGAAGACGGTCACCAAGACCGCCAAGCCCGCCAAGGCGACCGCTGCCGGCAAGACGTTCGCGGCGGTGGTCACGACGAACTGCGGCGACATCACCCTCCAGCTCGACGGCACCAAGGCCCCGCAGACGGTGGCATCGTTCGTCGGGCTAGCCAAGGCCAACTACTTCGCCGACTCCCCCTGCCACCGCGTGACCACCAGCGGAATCTTCGTGCTCCAGTGCGGTGACCCGCTCGGCGGCACCGGCCCCGGGCCCGGATACTCCTACGGCATCGAGAACGCCCCCAAGGACGGCACCTACCCCAAGGGCACCCTGGCGATGGCGCGCACGAGCGACCCCAACAGCAACGCCGACCAGTTCTTCATCGTGTACAAGGACACGAAGCTGCCGACCGAGGGTGGCGGGTACTCCATCTTCGGCACCGTGACCGGCGGTATGGATATTGTCGAGAAGATCGCCGCAGCAGGTGTGAGCGGAGGTGCCACCGATGGCGCCCCGGCCGCACCCATCAGCATCCTCAAGGTTGCTGTGACCGAGAAGAAGGCCTGACCGTGACCGAGCAGACTCCCCCGGCCGACACCACTCCCGAGCCCGACGACAGCATGGCCCCCGATTCCGCTGCAGCACAGCCGGAATCGGCACCCGAGCCGGAATCGGCACCCGAGCCGGTCGTCGCTCCCGAGCCGGAGGTCGCTCCCGAGCCGGACGTCGCTCCCGAGCCGGTCGCCGCAGAGCCAGCCGCCGCAGAGCCAGCGGCCGAGGTCGCCGCCGAGCCGGTCGCGGAAGTGGCGGAGCCCGAAGTCGCCGCCGAGCCGGTCGTCGAAGCCGCCCCTGAGCCTGCTGCGGTCGAGCCCCCGGCGGAGCCCGAGGTCGCCGCCGAGCCGGTCGTGGAAGCCGCGGAGCCCGCGGTCGCCGCCGAGCCGGACGTCGAAGCCGCCCCTGAGCCTGCTGTGGTCGAGCCCGCGGCGCAAGCCGCTCCGGAGCCGGTCGTCGCACCCACCCCCGCCGCCAAGCCCGTGCCTCGCCCCACGCCGAAGCCCGGTCCCGTGCCGACGCCGGCGGCGGTCCGCAAGGTCGCGCACGCACAGCCCGCAGCCCTGACCGTCGCTGCTCCCCCCGGCCCACCGTCGGAGACCTTCGGCCGCGTCGCCGAGGACGGCACGGTCTTCGTGAAGGTGGCCGACGGTGAGCGCGAGGTCGGCTCCTACCCCGGCGCGACAGCCGAGGAGGCCCTGCACTACTTCGCCCGCAAGTACGACGAGCTGTACGCCTCCGCCGACCTGCTGCACCAGCGGCTGACGACCACCGAGCTCTCGTCCAAGGACGCGACCGAGGGCCTGGCCAAGCTGCGCGAGCACTGTGCCGAGGCCAACGTGGTCGGCGACCTCGCGGTGCTCGACGCCAAGATCGCCGAGATCGAGTCCCTCGTGAAGGCGCGCAAGGAGACCGAGGCCGCAGAGCGCAGTGCCGCGCGGGCCGCGGCCGCCGTCGAGCGCGAGGCGATCGTGGCCGAGGCAGAGCAGATCGCCGGGCAGCCCGAGAACAAGGTCCAATGGAAGAGCAGCGGTGCGCGCATGCGTGAGCTGCTCGACGAGTGGAAGACGCACCAGCGCGGCGGTGCGCGGCTCGACCGCGAGACCGAGGGTGCGCTCTGGCAGCGGTTCAGCCAGGCCCGCAACTCCTTCGACAAGGCCCGCCGGGTGCACTTCGCCCAGCTCGAGGGCACCCAGGCCGAGGCCAAGGCCGCCAAGCAGGAGCTGGTCAAGGAGGCCGAGGCGCTGGCCACCAGCACCGACTGGGGCCAGACCGCCGGTGCCTTCAAGCGCCTCATGGACCGCTGGCGCCAGGCCGGCCGCGCCTCCCGCGCCGACGACGACGCGCTGTGGGAGCGGTTCAAGTCCGCCCAGGACTCGTTCTTCTCGGCCAAGGACGAGATCGCGGCCAAGGAGGACGAGGAGTTCCGCGGCAACCTCGCCGTCAAGGAGCAGCTCCTCAAGGAGGCCCAGTCCATCCTCCCCGTCACCGACCTCGAGGCCGCCAAGGCCGCGCTGCGCACCCTCCAGGACAAGTGGGACGCCGCCGGCAAGGTCCCCCGCGGCGACGTGGACCGCATGGAGAAGGGGATGCGCCGCATCGAACAGGCCGTCCGCGACGCCGACGACCAGCGCTGGAAGCAGTCGAACCCCGAGGTCGCGGCGCGCGCCCAGAGCATGGTCGACCAACTCGAGGCGTCGGTCTCCTCCCTGCGCGACGACCTCGCCAAGGCGCAGGCCTCGGGCAACGAGCGCAAGGTCAAGGACGCGCAGGCCAAGCTCGACGCGCAGGAGCAGTGGCTGGAGCAGGCCCGCGGCAACCTCGACGAGTTCGGCGGCTGACGCTCGCCGCACCCACGCGTGGAGCGTCCGCGTCCCAGCGGGCCGCCGTCCACAGGAGAGCCTCAGGCCTTGGCGGCCGTCGCCTTGGTGCCGGTGATCCGGTAGACGTCGAAGACGCCGTCGATCTTGCGGACCGCCTTCATCACGTGCTCGAGGTGGCTCGGGTCGCCCATCTCGAAGGTGAACTTGCTGATGGCGACGCGGTCGCGCGAGGTCTGCACCGACGCCGACAGGATGTTGACGTGCTGGTCGGAAAGCACTCGCGTGACGTCGGACAGCAAGCGGTTGCGGTCGAGTGCCTCCACCTGGAGCTGCACGAGGAACACCGACGCCGACGACGGCGCCCACTCCACCTCGATCATCCGATCCGGTTGCGAGAGAAGGGATTCGGCGTTCGTGCAGTCGGTGCGGTGCACTGACACGCCGTTGCCGCGGGTGATGAACCCCATGATCGGGTCGCCGGGCACCGGGGTGCAGCAGCGCGCGAGCTTGACCCAGACGTCGGCGGTGCCGACCACGACGACTCCCGGGTCGCCGGTGCGCCGGCGCATCGACCGCGTCGGGGTGGTCGCCTCGGCGAGGTCCTCGGACGCCCCTTCCTCCCCACCCAGGGAGGCCACGAGCCGGCCCACCACGTGCTGGGCGGAGACGTGGCCCTCGCCCACGGCGGCATACAGGGCGTCGATGTCCTGGTATCGCAGCTCGGAGGCGAGGCCGGTCAGGGTCTCGACGGTCAGCAACCGCTGGAGCGGCAGCCCCTCCTTGCGCATGGCGCGCGCGATGGCGTCCTTGCCGGTCTCGATGGCCTCTTCGCGGCGTTCCTTGGAGAACCACTGCTTGATCTTGTTGCGGGCCCGCGGTGACTTGACGAAGGTGAGCCAGTCGCGCGACGGGCCGGCGCCGTCGGCCTTGGAGGTGAGCACCTCGACGACGTCGCCGTTCTCGAGCGTTGACTCGAGCGGGACGAGGCGACCGTTGACGCGCCCACCGATGCAGTGGTGGCCGACCTCGGTGTGCACGGCGTAGGCGAAGTCGACCGGCGTGGCCCCGGCGGGCAGCGCCACGACCTCGCCCTTGGGCGTGAAGACGTAGACCTCGCGGGCATTGATCTCGAAGCGCAGCGAGTCGAGGAACTCCCCCGGGTCGGCGGTCTCCTTCTGCCAGTCGAGCAGCTGGCGCAGCCACGCCATGTCGTTGATCGGGCCGGTCTCGCCGTCCTTGGCACCCTGGGCCGGCGCCGTGCCGTCCTCCTTGTACTTCCAGTGCGCCGCGACGCCGTACTCCGCGCGGCGGTGCATCGTGTGGGTGCGGATCTGGATCTCGACGGCCTTGCCCTCAGGACCGATGACGGTCGTGTGGAGCGACTGGTACATGTTGAACTTGGGCATCGCGATGTAGTCCTTGAACCGCCCGGGCAGGGGGTTCCACCGCGCGTGCAGGGCGCCGAGTGCGGCGTAGCAGTCGCGGACCGAGTCGACCAGCACCCGGACCGCCACGAGGTCGTAGATGTCCTCGAAGTCGCGGCCGCGCACGATCATCTTCTGGTAGACGGAGTAGTAGTGCTTGGGGCGCCCCGTGACGGTCGCCTTGATCTTGGCGGCCCTCAGGTCCTCGCTGACCTGCTCACGGACCCCCGACAGGAACTCCTCCCGCGCCGGCGCACGCTCGGCGACCAGGCGCACGATCTCGTCGTAGACCTTGGGGTACAGCGTCGCGAAGGACAGGTCCTCGAGCTCCCACTTGATGGTGTTCATGCCGAGGCGGTGCGCCAGCGGGGCGTAGATCTCGAGGGTCTCGCGGGCCTTGCGCTGGGCGGACTCGACGGAGACGTAGCGCCAGGTGCGGGCGTTGTGGAGGCGGTCGGCGAGCTTGATGACCAGCACCCGGATGTCGCGCGCCATCGCCACGACCATCTTGCGGACCGTCTCGGCCTGGGCCGCGTCGCCGTAGGTCACCTTGTCGAGCTTGGTCACCCCGTCGACCAGCATCGCGACCTCGCGCCCGAAGTCCTTCTCGAGCTGGGTCAGGCTGTATGCCGTGTCCTCCACGGTGTCGTGCAGCAGTGCGGCTGCGAGGGTGGCCGGCGTCATGCCGAGCTCGGCGAGGATGGTCGTGACCGCCAACGGGTGGGTGATGTAGGCGTCGCCGGACTTGCGCTTCTGGCCGCGGTGGGCCTCCTCGGCGACGACGTAGGCCCGCTCGATGACGGTCAGGTCGGCCTTGGGGTGCGTGGCACGAACGGTCTGCAGCAGCGGCTCCAGGACCGGGTTGGTCGGGCCGCCGCGGCTGCCGAAGCGGGCCAGCCGGGCACGCACGCGGTTGGCCGAGGACGCACCGGTGGGCACCGGCCCGGTGACGACGTCCTCACTCATGGCAAGAGCCTACGTGATCGCTCGCAGCCGCCGACGGGGATGTCTCAGTCCCCGCTGACCACCACGGTGGTGTGCACGTCGCGCCCCACCAGCCGCTCGCGGCCGTGGAGGAAGTCGAGCTCCACCAACGCCTCGAAGCCGACGACCCGGGCGCTCGCGGCCTCCAGGAGCTCCCAGGCAGCTGCTGCCGTGCCCCCCGTGGCGAGCACGTCGTCGACCAGCAGCACCCGCTCGCCGCCGACGAACGAGTCCTCGTGGATCTCGATCGACGCGCTGCCGTACTCGAGGTCGTAGGACACCGAGCGGGTGCGGCCGGGCAGCTTGCCCGCCTTGCGCACCGGGACGAACCCGATGCCGAGCTCATTGGCCACCGCGGCGCCGAAGATGAACCCCCGGGCCTCGATGCCGACCACCAGGTCGATGGTGTCCCGGCGCCGGTCCGCGATGTCGCGCACCACGGCCCCGAAGGCTGCGCCGTCGGCGAGCAACGGCGTGATGTCCTTGAAGACGACGCCGGGCTTCGGGAAGTCAGGGATGTCCCTCAGCCGGCTCGAGATCAGGTCGACCAGCGAGGTCTCGGCCCGGCTCATCGACGGACTGCCTGCACCGACGCGCCGCCGCTCACCGACGGGACTTTGGGGGGCGCTTGGGCTGGTTGCGCGGGCCGCTGGTGGCGTACTTGTGGGTCTCGCGGACGACCCCCGTGCGCGCGGCCGACGAGACCGGCTCACGACCCTCGGCCAGCTCCTCGGCGTCGGGCCGGTGCTCGATGGGCGCGGCGTCGGAGGCGGAGACGACCCCACCGTGGCGGGCCTGGTAGCGCGTCGCCTTCTTGTCGAGGTCGACGACCGCCGGCTCCTTCATGCGCAGGTGCACCAGGAGCGGCGTGGCGATGAAGATCGACGAGTACGCACCCACCGCGATGCCGACGAACAGCGCCAGGGCGAGGTCGAGCAGCGTGCCCGGGCCGAGGAAGACGAAGCCGATGCCGAGGATCGACGCGATCGGCAGCAGCGCCACGATCGTCGTGTTGATCGAGCGCACCAGCGTCTGGTTGACCGCGAGGTTGGCAGCCTGCTGGTAGGTCAGACGACCGTTGCCGAGCGCCTCGGTGGTGTTCTCGCGGACCTTGTCGAACACGACCACCGTGTCGTAGAGGGAGTATCCGAGGATCGTCAGGAAGCCGATCATCGTGGCCGGTGAGACCTCGAAGCCGGCCAACGCGTAGATGCCCACGGTGATGAAGAGGTCGTGGAGCAGGGCGACGAGTCCGGCGACGGCCATCTTCCACGTGCGGAAGTAGACCGCCATGACGAGCGAGACCAGCCCGAGGAAGACCAGGAGGGCCTTCAGGGCCTTCTGGCTGACCGAGGCGCCCCACGACGGACCGACGAACGACGCCGAGACGTTGCCGACGTCGGTCTTGAACTCGCTGGCGAGGGCCGTCTGGACGGCGCGGATGTCGTTCTCGCCGAGCTTCTCGGTCTGGACACGGATGGTGCCGGTACCCACCCGAGTGACCTCGGCGGCGCCCGCGTTCTCGACGGTGCTGACGGCGTCCTTGGCCCGGGCCTCGTAGCCCTGGCTCGAGGCCACCTTGGAGACCCGGAACTCGGAGCCCCCTCGGAACTCGAGGCTCAGGTTCAGCCCGTGCCAGACGAGGCCGAGGGCGGCGATGAGCACGAACACCCCGGACAGGGCGTACCAGCGCTTGTACCGGCCGACGAAGTCGACCGACCGCTTGCCGGTGTAGAGGTCGTTGCCCAGTGCGGCGAAGTTGATCACAGCGCGCTCCCGTCGCTCGCGGTCCGTGCGTTGGTCGGCATCGCGACCCGTCCACGCCCGGCATACCGGGGCTTCTGGGCCTTGGCGCCGAGGCGCTGGGGGTCGAGGCCCGACCACCGGTGACCGCCGCCGAAGAACTTGGTGCCCGCCAGCAGCGCGACGAGCGGGTGGGTGAAGAGCACGACGATGAGGAGGTCGATCAGCGTCGTGAGGCCGAGCGTGAACGCGAACCCGCGGACGTTGGACGATGCCAGCAGGTAGAGCACGAAGGCGGCGAGGAAGTTCACGCCGTCAGCGGCCAGGATCGTGCGTCGCGCGCGCCTCCAGCCGGTGTCGACGGCGGCGCGCAGCGGCCTGCCCTCCCGCACTTCGTCACGGATGCGTTCGAAGTAGACGATGAACGAGTCGGCGGTCACACCGATGGCCACGATCAGACCTGTCACCCCGGCCATGTCGAGGCGGAAGTTGTGTGACCACCCCAGCAACGCGATCGACACGTAGGTGAGGAGCGCCGCGATGATGATCGACGCGACCGTGACCAGGCCGAGGGCGCGGTACTGCGCCAGGGAGTAGAGGAAGACCAGGGCGAAGCCGATCAGGCCGGCGATGAGGCCCATGTGGAGCTGCTCGCTGCCGAGCGTGGGGCTGATCTGGTCGCGGGTCTGGAGCGTGAAGGACAGCGGCAGGGCGCCGAACTTGAGCTGGCTGGCGAGGTTGCGCGCCGACTCGATCGTGAAGCTGCCGGAGATGCTGGCCCGCCCGTCGAGGATGGCCGCCTCGAAGTACGGCGCCACGATCACCCGGGAGTCGAGGGTCGCGGCCATCTGGTTGCGAGGCGACTCGAGCGAGACCATCCGCTTGCTGGCCTCGCCGTACGCCTTGGTGCCCTCGGACTTGAAGGTCAGGGTGATCTCGACCGTGCTCGACGGCTGGCCGTTGCTCAGCGGGCGGTAGCCGGCTGCGGCGTCCTTGATCTGGTCACCGTTGACGACGACGGGGCCGAGGACGTACTTCTCCCGGCCGTCGTCGCTACAGGTCACGAGCGGCTTCGCGGGGTCGTCGACGATCTTGTCGGTGACGCCGGGGACCGAGCAGTCCAGGGCCTGGTAGGCCTTGGAGATGTCGTCAGTGATCCAGGCCAGGTCGCTGGAGTTCGCCGGCTTGGTCGTCGAGCCGCTCGGAGCGGTGGTGGCGGTGCCGGTGGGGGTGCCGGTGGCGGTGCCGGTGGGCGTGGGGTTCGTCGTGCTCTTGACGAACGCGCCCGGGAGGCCGGAGCCAGCCGTCGTCGCGCTGCCGGTGGCCGCGGGGACGGTGCTCGTGGCGGTGCCGGTAGCTGTACCGGTGGCCGTACCCGTACCGGTCGGTGTGCCGGTGGAGGTCCCGGTCGGGACCGGCTGGTTGGTGCCGGGGGCGGTGGCCAGCACCGGTCGGAAGCGCATCTGGGACGACTTGCGGATGGCGTCCTCGGTCGTCTTGTCGAGGCTCTTGCCCGGGACGCTGACGACGATGTCCTCGCTGTTGCGGGTGGTCACCTCGGCGCCGGCGACGCCGTTGGCGTCCACGCGCTGCACGATGATGTCGCGGGCCTGGCTCAGCTGCTCGTTGGTCACCTTGGTGGTTCCCACGAGCACCGGCTTGAGCACCAGCTGGGTGCCGCCGTCGAGGTCGAGCCCGAGCTTCGGAGCCCATTGCGCGTCACCCCAGGTCGTGGCGGCGAAGAGCAGGCCGTAGAGGCCGAGGGTGACGGCCGCCAGCGCTGACAGGATCTTCAGCGGCTTGCGGTTGTACGGGTTGATTGCCACGTGCAGGGACCTCTACTCGGTGGTGCCGGGGGTGACCGGGCCGGTCGGCGCCGTCTTGGTGCCGATCGCCCGCCGGTCGTAACGGACGGTGACCCCGGGGCTGATCTCCAGGGTGGCGGTCTTGTCGTCGAGGGACTTGATGGTGCCGTACAGCCCAGAGGTCGTGCAGACCTCGTCGCCGACCGCCAGGGTCGCCTGGAGCGACTGCACCTCACGCTGGCGACGTCGCTGGCTGAACACCATGAAGACGATCAGCAGGACGGGCAGCGCGAAGATCAGCAGGCTGGCGACGGGCGAGCCGCCGCTGGAAGCCGTGACCGCCGTCAGCGTGGCCGGCATGCCTAACGTCATGGAGCAGTCCCTTCGGGTTGAGACGGGTGGTGCGGCGCCACGCAGCCGGGCACACGCAAGTCCCCGACTCCAGCCGGGGGACCGCCCGAGTGTAGGTGACGCACGGCATACCGACCAACGTGCCCCACCGTGGCTGCGTTCCAATTGTGACATTCGGCGGAGCCGTGGGCATCGCTGCGGCCCCACCCGGTATGCCGCGCTGACGCGGCGCGCGGGTCAGCCCCCGAACCGACCTTCGCCGGTGTCGAGCGGGAGGCTCGGCTGCGCGGCGTGGCCGGGCGGCGGGGTCAGCCCGAGGTGTTCCCAGGCGAGGGCCGTGGCCGCCCGCCCGCGTGGAGTGCGGGTGATGAAGCCCTCTCGGACGAGGAACGGCTCGGCGACGGTCTCGACTGTGTCGGCCTCCTCCCCCACCGCCACGGCCAGGGTCGAGAGCCCGACCGGGCCACCTCCGAACCGACGGCACAGGGAGTCGAGCACGGCGCGGTCGAGACGGTCGAGGCCGCGGTCGTCCACGTCGAACAGGGCGAGGGCGGCGTGCGCGGCCTCCTCGTCGACGACGTGGCGGCCGTGCACCTGGGCCCAGTCGCGCACCCGGCGCAGCAACCGGTTGGCGATGCGCGGTGTGCCTCGCGACCGTCGCGCGATCTCGGTGATGCCGTCGGTGTCGGCCGACACCTCGAGCAGCCGCGCGGATCGCTCGAGGATCGTGACGAGGTCGTCGGCGGCGTAGAAGTCGAGGTGACCGGTGAACCCGAAGCGGTCGCGCAGTGGAGCGGGCAGCAGGCCCGCCCGGGTCGTGGCGCCGACGACCGTGAAGGCCGGGAGCTCGAGCGGGATGGCCGTGGCGCCCGGGCCCTTGCCCACGATGACGTCGACCCGGAAGTCCTCCATGGCGAGGTAGAGCATCTCCTCGGCCGAGCGGGACATGCGGTGGATCTCGTCGAGGAAGAGCACCTCCCCCTCCATGAGCGAGGACAGCACGGCAGCCAGGTCACCGGCGTGCTGGATCGCGGGGCCACTGGTGATGCGGATGGGTCGCTCCAGCTCGGTGCCGATGAGCATCGCCAGCGTCGTCTTGCCCAGCCCCGGGGGGCCCGAGAGCAGCACGTGGTCGGGCGGCGTGCCCCGGCGCCGCGCGGCCTCCAGCACCAGGGACAGCTGGTCACGCACCCGCGCCTGCCCGGTGAACTCGCTCAGCCGACGCGGGCGCAGGGCCGCCTCGACGGTGCGCTCGTCGGCCTCGCCATCGGGATCGACCACACGCGCCGTGGCGTCGATCGACGAGTCCTCGAACATCTCGCTGGAGAAGCCGTCAGCCATGACCTAGCGCCCCAGCTCACGCAGGGCAGCACGGAGCATCGCCGACACGTCGGCGCCCGCGGGAGCGGCCTCCGCAGCACGGGACACGGCGTCCTCGGCCTGCTTGGCGGAGTAGCCGAGCCCGACGAGGGCCTCGGCCACCTGGTCACGCCAGGCCGCGGTCGCACCTGACGGAGCCGCCGTGGCGCCGGTGGCGGCACCGGACGGCATACCGAGCTTGTCGCGCAGCTCGAGGACGATCCGCTCGGCACCCTTCCGGCCGATGCCCGGCACCTTGGTGAGGGTGGCGAGGTCGGCACTGGTCACGGCAGCCCGGAGCCGGTCGGGGGCGAGCACGGAGAGCATGGCCAGCGCGATCCGCGGACCCACGCCCGACACCGTCTGCACCTGCTCGAAGATGTCGCGCTCGTCGTCGGAGCCGAAGGCGTAGAGGGTCAACGAGTCCTCGCGCACGACCAGCGTGGTGGCCAGCAGCGCCTCCTGGCCGAGGTGGAGGGCGGACGCGGTCGCCGGGGTGGTGTGCAGCAGCATGCCGACTCCCCCGACCTCGACGACGACCCGGTCGAGCCCCACGTGGCGCACGGCGCCACGGACCGACGCGATCACCGGGCCACCGCGGCCCTGAGCCTGGCCTGCTCCACGCGGGCCGCCTCCTGCAGCCGGCCGACGGCAGCACCCTGCCACAGGTGGCAGATCGCGATGGCCAGGGCATCGGCGGCGTCGGCGGGCTTGGGGGCGGACTCCATCCGCAGGATGCGGGTCACCATGGCGGTGACCTGCGCCTTGTCGGCGCGGCCGGACCCGGTGACCGCGGCCTTGACGGACGTGGGCGTGTGCAGCTCGACGGGCAGCCCGCGCCGGGCGGCCGCCAGGAGCGGGATGGCCGAGGCCTGCATGGTGTGCATGACGCTGGCGACGTTGACGTCGGCGAAGACCTGCTCGACCGCGATCGCGTCGGGCTGGAACCGGTCGAGCCAGCTGTCGAGCTCGGTCTGGAGGTAGAGCAGCCGCTCGGCGGTGGGTTCGGTCGCCGGTGAGCGCACGACACCCACGGCGACAAGCCGGACCTGCCGGCCACGACCTCCCTCGACGACCCCGATCCCACACCGGGTCAGGCCGGGATCGACCCCGAGTACGCGCACGACAGCCGCTCCCTCATCTGTGACACGGAGTCGTCACCAACCATCGTGTCTTCCGAACAAGTGTTCGGTTCAACGGTACACACGGCCACCCGCCAGCGAGCGGAGCAACACGCCTCTACTCGTCGTCGTCCTCGATCTCGGCCAGCACCTCGTCGCTGATGTCACCGTTGGCGAAGACGTCCTGCACGTCGTCGGAGTCCTCGAGGGCCTCGATGACGCGGATCATCTTGCGCGCCCCGTCGGCGTCGAGCGGCACCTTGAGGTTGGGGACCCACGACGCCTCGGCCGAGTCGTAGTCGATCCCGGCGTCCTGGACGGCCTTGCGGACGGCGACGAAGTCGGTCGCCTCGGAGATGATCTCGTAGGAGTCGCCGAGGTCGTTGACCTCGTCGGCGCCGGCCTCCAGCACCACCTCGAGGATGTCGTCCTCGGTCTTGTCGCCCTTGGGGACGATGACGACGCCTTTGCGGTCGAACACGTAGGACACCGAGCCGGGGTCGGCCAGCTGGCCACCGTTGCGGGTCAGGGCGGTGCGCACCTCGGCTGCCGCGCGGTTGCGGTTGTCGGTCAGGCACTCGATGAGGACGGCGACGCCACCGGGGGCGTAGCCCTCGTACGTGATCGTCTCCCAGTCAGAGCCGCCCGCCGTCGCCCCCGACCCGCGCTTGACCGCGTTGTCGATGTTCGTGTTGGGGACCGACGTCTTCTTGGCCTTCTGGATGGCGTCGTAGAGCGTCGGGTTTCCGGTGGGGTCACCGCCACCGGTGCGGGCAGCGACCTCGATGTTCTTGATCAGCTTGGCGAAGAGCTTGCCCCGCTTCGCGTCGATGGCAGCCTTCTTGTGCTTCGTGGTTGCCCATTTGCTGTGGCCGCTCATGCCTTGCCTCTCACGATCTCGACGAACAACTGGTGGAACCGGTGGTCACCGGTCACTTCCGGGTGGAAGGAGGTGGCCATCAGCGACCCCTGACGAACGGCGACGATCCTACCTGCGGCAGGTCCGTCCTCGACGCGGGCCAACACGTCCACGCCCTCCCCCACCTCCTCGACCCACGGAGCCCGGATGAACACCGCCCGCATCGGACGGCCACCGATGGCACGGATGTGCAGGTCTTCCTCGAACGAGTCGACCTGCCGCCCGAACGCGTTGCGGCGCACCGTGATGTCGAGCCCGCCGAGGGTCTGCTGGTCCGGGCGCGCGTCGGCGATCCGGTCGGCGAGCATGATCATGCCCGCACAGGACCCGTAGGCCGGCATGCCGGCTGCCAGCCTCTCGCGCAGCGGGTCGCGGAGCTCGAAGGCCCGGACGAGCTTGTCCATCGTGGTCGACTCGCCCCCCGGGATGATCAGGGCGTCGACCGCGTCGAGCTCGGTGGTGCGGCGCACGGTGGTGGCGCGAGCGCCCGCCTGCTCCACGGCATACAGGTGCTCGCGCACGTCGCCCTGGACGGCGAGCACGCCGATGGTCGGCTGGTCGGTCACGCCCGGAATGCTACGGCCGCGCGGACGGCTGCCACGCCCCGCCCCGGCCCCGACCTACAGTGGCGCCATGACTGGCGCCAGGAGCGAGGTGGTGGTGCGGGCGCGCACCGGGGACGACATCGCAGCCCTGGCAGCGGTGCTGGCCGCACAGCAGCCGCACTCCGGTTACCCGCAGAACTGGCCCCTGCCGTTTCCCGTCGAGTCGTTCATCGCGCGGGCCGACGAGGACGCAGCGTGGGTCGCCGAGCTCGACGGGCGCGTCGTCGGCCACGTGGCGGTGTCGCGGGTCGAGCCGGGGCTCGAGGCCGACCTGTGGACCGCCGGCGCCGGCCGTCCCCGGGAGGAGCTCGCGGCCGTGGCGGTGCTGTTCGTCGACCACACCGTGGCCGGCAGGGGTGTCGGCAAGGCACTCCTCGCGACGGCGGTGTCGGCGATCCGGGGCTCGGGTCGCCTGCCCGTGCTGGACGTCGTGCAGGAGACCGCCTCCGCCGTGGCGCTCTACCGACGCACCGGGTGGCAGGTGGTCGGCGAGGGCCGGCCCTGGTGGCTGCCCGACGACCACCTCCCGGTGCTGTTCATGGTGCTGCCCGACTGACCTCAGATCGGTGGCTCGGGGCCCTGACATCGAGGCCCACCGCCCCGATAGGTTGCGGTCATGACCGACCTCGCCGCCCGCGCCCGCGACCTCGACGCCCAGCACTCCGCGACCGACCGACGCAGTGCCTTCCGCATCCCCGACGGGGTGATCTACCTCGACGGCAACTCGCTCGGCGCCCTGTCGCTCGAGGCCGAGCGGACCGCCGCGGACGTCGTCACCCGACAGTGGGGCGAGCAGCTCATCAGGGCCTGGAACGAGTCGGACTGGTGGGGCGCTCCCGAGCGCGTCGGCGACCGCATCGGGGCGCTGGTGGGCGCAGCCCCGGGACAGGTCGTCGTCACCGACTCCACGTCGGTCAACCTCTTCAAGACGATCGTCGCCGCGTCGCGCATGCGTCCGGGGCGCAGCACAGTGCTCACCGACCCCGACTCGTTCCCGACCGACGTCTACATCACCCGGTCGGCCTGTGACCTGCTGGGACTGACCCTCGAGCTCGTGCCGACCCCGGACGCTCCCGCCCGCATCGCCGAGCTGGGTGAGTCGCTGGCCCTGGCCGCCTACTCCCAGGTCGACTACCGCACCGGGGAGCAGTGGGACCTACCCGCGCTGACCCGAGCTGCCCACGACGTCGGCGCCCTGGTCTGCTGGGACCTGTGCCACTCGGCCGGCGCGATGCCGGTCGGGCTCGACGAGGGCGGGGCCGACCTGGCGGTCGGCTGCGGCTACAAGTACCTCAGCGGCGGCCCAGGGGCCCCGGCCTTCATCTACGTCAGGCGGGAGCACCTCGCGGCCTTCGACAACCCGCTCTCCGGCTGGCAGGGCCACGCCAACCCGTTCGGGATGTCCACCGACTACGCACCGGCCGCCAGCATCACCCGGGCCAGGGTGGGCACCGCTCCCCTGCTGAGCCTGCTCACGCTGGAAGGTGCGCTCACGGCATACGACGGGCTCTCGATCGAGGATGTCCGCGCACGGTCGCTGTCGCTGACCGGGCTCTTCATCGAGGCGCTCGACGCCCTCGGCGTCGACGTCCCGCTCGCGACACCCCGCGACGAGGCGCGGCGCGGCTCCCAGGTGAGCCTGCGTCACCCCGAGGCGTATGCCGTGGTGCAGGCGCTCATCGCCCGCGGGGTCATCGGCGACTTCCGTGAGGTCGACATCGTGCGGCTCGGCTTCAGCCCGTTGTACCTGTCGCACGCCGACGTCGTCGCCGCGGCCGAGCACCTCGCGGCCGTGCTGGAGGGGCGCGAGTTCGAGCGCGAGGAGTTCCGCGCCCGAAGCACCGTCACCTGATCCGGACTACCAGCCGCGCTCGGCCAGACGGTGCGGCTCGGGGATCTCGTCGACGTTGATGCCGACCATGGCCTCGCCCAGACCGCGCGAGACCTTGGCGATCACGTCGGGGTCGTCGAAGAAGGTGGTCGCCTTGACGATCGCCTCGGCCCGCTGGGCGGGGTTGCCGGACTTGAAGATGCCGGAGCCGACGAACACACCCTCGGCGCCGAGCTGCATCATCATCGCGGCGTCGGCCGGGGTCGCGATGCCACCCGCGGTGAACAGCACGACCGGGAGCTTGCCGAGCTCGGCGACCTCCTTGACCAGGTCGTACGGCGCCTGGAGCTCCTTGGCCGCGACGAACAGCTCGTCCTCGGGCAGGTTCTGCAGCTTGCGGATCTGCTGGCGGATCTGGCGCATGTGGGTCGTGGCGTTGGAGACGTCACCGGTGCCGGCCTCACCCTTGGAGCGGATCATCGCCGCGCCCTCGGTGATCCGGCGCAGCGCCTCGCCGAGGTTGGTCGCACCACAGACGAAGGGCACCGTGAAGTTCCACTTGTCGATGTGGTTGGCGTAGTCGGCCGGGGTCAGCACCTCGGACTCGTCGATGTAGTCGACGCCGAGGGACTGCAGCACCTGGGCCTCGACGAAGTGACCGATGCGGGCCTTGGCCATGACCGGGATCGAGACGGCCTCGATGATGCCGTCGATCATGTCGGGGTCGGACATGCGCGAGACGCCACCCTGGGCGCGGATGTCGGCCGGGACCCGCTCGAGGGCCATCACCGCGACGGCCCCGGCGTCCTCGGCGATCTTGGCCTGCTCGACGTTGACGACGTCCATGATGACGCCGCCCTTGAGCATCTCGGCCATCCCGCGCTTGACGCGCGAGGTGCCGGTGGTGGGCTGGCTGGGGGTGGTGGTGTCCGCGGACATGGGGTCACTCCAAACTCTTGTTCAGGGGCCCAGGGCAGGGCGCAGCGCAGGGGACGCGCTTCGCCACCGAGTTTAGTCGGTCCGGCAGGCGCTGCTGACCCCGGCTCAGCCCGCCCTCCCCCGCACTTCTGGCCACCTGTCGCGCACCAGGGCCCCAACCTGCCGCTCCGGAGCGGCACCAGTGGCCCGAAGTTGGTGGAAGGGGCCCCGCTGGCCACGAGCGGGCGGGAGCCCGGGTATGCCGTCGGGCCGGGGCGTGGGAGGCATTCGGGCCGGGGCGCGGGAGGCGTTCAGTCGCGGACGGCGGGGGGCAGCTCGTCGTCGAACTCGACGGTCCGTGGCAGGTCGGCGTGGCCGGCGAGGCGGAACAGCCGCACGACCGGCTTGCGGCGCACCCGCTGGACATCGGTCACCGCGTCGTTGAGGAACCGTCGCGCCAGTTGGACCCGCACCCCGGCTGCCTCGACCCGCTGGAGGGCGCTGGCCCCGAGGGCGTCGGTGCCCTCCGCGCGCAAGTCGGCCACCACGTCGGCCGTCAGGGCGGCCTGCAGGGCCTCGGTCAGGTCGCTCTCGAGCACCTCGCGGGCGCCGAAGCTCTGGCCGTCGAGCAGGTCGTCCTCGAGAGCGCGCTCGTTGTGGGCTTCGAGCGACTCCGACGCCGCCCCCGCCAGCATCAGGGCGCTGGCCGGGTCGACGGCACCGGAGTTGGCCAGCTCGAGCGTCGCCTCGGCCCGCCGGACCAGCTGCGCGTCGAGCGCGGACAGGGCCCCCTCGGCGCGGGTGTGCAGGCGGTCGAGCCTCGCCGCGCTGTAGGAGAGGTACCACGCGACGCCGAGCAGCACCGCCACGACGACGACACCCCAGGTCAGTGCGTCCATCAGTCCACTCCTCCTCGGCGACCCCGCAGCAGCCTGGTCCACCGGGTGTCTGCGGCCGCGTCGACCCGTGTCTCGTCGGCCCCGTGGGTGACCGTGTCGTACACCGCCATGACGTCCTCGGCCACGACGGACCAGTCGAAGACCCACGCGCGGCGGTGCCCAACCTCCGCCAGGCGCTCGCGTTCGACGCGGTCGCCGAGCAGCCGCACCAGGTGCCGGGCGAGGTCGGCGCTGTCCTCGTTGGCGAACGTGCAGCCGGCCCGGCCGCCGTCGAGGACGCGGACGAAGGCCGGCAGGTTGCTCGCCACCACGGGGGCGCCGGAGCTCATCGCCTCGACGAGGACGATGCCGAAGCTCTCGCCGCCGGTGTGCGGCGCGACGTAGAGGTCCACCGAGGACAGGAGGGCCGCCTTGTCCTCGTCACTGACCATCCCGAGGAACTCGGTCGCCGCCGCGACCGCGGGGTCGAGGCGCTCGCGCGCCGCCTCCACGTCACCCGGACCCGCGACCAGGACCCGGGTGCCCGGGTGCTTGGCGAGCACCGCCGGCATGGCCGCGGCGAGCACCGGGAGGCCCTTGCGCGGCTCGTCGATACGGCCGAGGAAGGCGATGGTCGGCGCGGAGTCGGTGCCGGTCCAGCGCTGTGCCGGCGGGGCATCCGCGAACCGAGCGACGTTGACCCCGTTGGGGATCACGACGGCGTCGCCGCCCAGGTGGGTCGTCACGGTGCGCCGGGCGTCCTCCGACACGGCGATCCGTGCGTTGATCTTCTCGAGGCTGGGGCGCAGCAACGGGTAGGCCGCCTGCATGGCTCGCGACCTCAGGTTCGAGGTGTGGAAGGTGGCCACCACCGGCCCCTCGGCGGACCAGAGGGCGAGGAGGGAGATGCTGGGTGTCACCGGCTCGTGGATGTGGAGGACGTCGAAGTCGCCGGCTTCCAGCCAGCGCCCGACCCTCGCGGCCGTCAACGGACCGAAGTTCAGCCGAGCCACCGACCCGTTGTAGCGGACGGGGACCGCCCGTCCCACCGACTCGACGTAGTCCGGCAGCGGGGTGTCCTCGTCGGCCGGCGCGAGCACGGACGCGTAGTGGCCCTGCCCGAGGAAGTGCTCGGCCAGGTCGCGCACGTGGAACTGCACCCCGCCAGGCACGTCGAACGAGTACGGACAGACGATGCCGATCCTCATGGCCAGGTCCCGGCAGCGCGGCCCGCCCGGGGGACGAGGTCGTCGAGGAAGACGCGTTGCAGCATGTGCCAGTCGGCCGTGTGCTCGACGATCGCGGCACCGAGCGCATCGGCGCACTGCTGGGTCATCGACACCGCCTTGGCGCGGGTCGTGCCCGTGGCCGGCACCTCGACCCGGTCGTGGAACGTGATGACGGTCCGGTGCTTCCAGCTCGGTCGCTCGAGCCGCTCGTAGTGGATCGAGACAGGGTGCAGGGCTGAACCGGTCGCCAGCGCGAGGGCGGCAGGCCCGGCGGCCATCTTCGAGCGGTGACCGCACAGGTCCACCTCGATGCCGCGGTCGGTGAGGTCGCGGTCCGCGAGCAGGGGCATCAGCACGGGCGTGGTGAGGTGGCCCCGGAGCTGGGCGAAGACGTCTCCACCACCGGTCAGCGGCAGGATCGTCATGCCGAGCGACTCACGAAAGGCGAGGAACTCGGCATACACCTCCTCGGGCTCGAGGCGCTCGGCGACGGTCACGACCGGCCCGATGGCGGCGGTGCCCCACGCGCCGGCGAGGTCCCAGTTGCCGAGGTGGCCGAGGAAGCAGACGACCGGTCGGCCCGCCGCGAGCTCGGCTCGCACGGGACCGTCACCCTCCACCCGCACCGCCGCCGCGATGTCGTCAGCGCTGCGGTCGGGCAGGCGGAAGGCCTCGCAGTAGTAGCGGAGGTAGGACCGCATGCCCTCGCGCACGAGCGCGTCGAGCTCGGCCGGGGTGAGGTCGGGCCGCACCTTCGCGTAGTTGCTGCGCAGCCGCTGGACGCCCTTGCCCCTTCGTGCCGTGGTGAGGTCGGCGATCTGCTCGAAGACCGTGTGTGCCGTGCGCTCCGGCAACCGTCGCACGGTGCCCCACCCGAGGCGGTAGCCGGTGATGGCGAGGAGGTCGCCCAGCCCGCTCATGGCGCCAGCCCGTTCAGGAGGTCTGTCCCAGGGCCTGCTGGCGCACGAGCAGCATCCGCTGGAAGACCGTGACGAGGCTGGCGACGGCGAGCAGCGCGAGCACGATGGTGAGGACGACCTCGGGCAGGCCGAGCCCGACCAGCCCGGTGACCACGAGGACTGCCACGAGGCGGTCGGCGCGCTCGGCGATGCCGACGTTGGCGGTGAAGCCGAGGCCCTCGGCGCGCGCCTTGGCGTAGGACACGACGCTGCCGAGGATGAGGCAGGCCAGGGCCAGCCCGGCCATGAGGAAGTCGTCGCCCTTCCCGGCATACCAGAGCACGAGGCCCCCGAAGATCGCGGAGTCGCCGACCCGGTCGAGGGTGGAGTCGAGGTAGGCGCCCCACCTGCCCGATCGCCCGGACATCCGCGCCATGACACCGTCGACGGTGTCGGAGAAGACGAAGAGGGTGATCACCACCGTGCCCCAGAAGAACTCGTGCCGTGGGTAGAACGCCAGCGCACCGACGCACACGCCGAGGGTGCCGACGACCGTCACCACGTCGGGGCTGATGCCCAGCTTGAGGAACAGCCGGGCGACCGGGGTGAAGATCTTCGTGAAGAGCGCGCGTGCGTACTTGTTGAGCATGGTGGGGTCAGCCTACTGAGGCCGAGCCCGTCTTCCCGGCCACCGTGCCGTCCGGCGCGTGCGTCGGCGCACACGCCGGTGTGCCTCCGGGCAGTGCGTACCGGTGGTCCGCCACCCACGTGTAGACCCGCCCCGCGAGCCAGCTGATGCCCGGCAGGGTGACCAGGTGGCCGAGGGGGCGCCACAGCGGCGCGCCGTGCTTGAGCCCCTCGGCGATGGCGAGGTGGGCAGCGGCGACCGAGCCGTCCGGGCGCACGAACTGGGCCGCCTCGATGCAGTCGGCCTCGGTGAGACCAAACGGTGCGAGGTCGACCTGCTGCCAGGGCCTGATGTCGTAGCGGCCACGTCGGTCGACCCACCGCGTGGCGAACCGTGCGCTGGTCGTGCAGAACCCGCAGTCACCGTCGAAGATGAGCAGTCCCCGCTCCATGTCCATGGTTCCAGTCTGTCATCTGCATGGGAGCATGACCGCGTGAGGGGGACGTCCAGACCGTTGGGTCCGTATGCCGTGCTGTGGCGGCTCGCGGTGACCGCGGCCGTCGTGACGACCGTCTGCCTCGGCACGTGGGTGGGCAACGACAACTGGTGGCCGTTCGCGCCCATGTCGCAGTACGCCTTCTCGGTGCGCAACGACGGGGTCATCAACTCCCTCACCATGGACGCCCTCACGGTGGACGGGCAGGTGGTCCGCGTCCCCCTGTCGAAGGAGGCGATCGGCATCGAGCGGGCCGAGATCGAGGGCCAGGCCCCACGCATCATCGCCCACCCCGAGCTGTTGCAGGACATCGCCGTCCTGCACTCGCGACGACTCCCGCACGAGCCCGCGTACGCCGAGATCTACCTGCGCAACACCTCGACCCAGATCGGGACCGGGGCCGCCACGATCTACACGCTCGCAGCGTGGAAGGTCCGGGACCCGTTGCAGCCCAAGCCCTCCGGACTCTCCGGCGGTGCCGGGTGAACCGGGGTGAACAGTCCGTGGTCGAGCAGTCGGTCATCGAGAGGTTCCTCCTCCCGGAGATCTCCCTCGCACGCGTGGCGTGGATGCGCGTTGTCGTGTACGCCTTCGTCTGGCTCGACGTGCTGTGGATCGTCACCGACCCCATCCCCCACGGCGACGTGCCCCCCAGCCTCTACCGCGGCCTCGAGGTGCGGACGCTGCTGCACCTGCCGGCGCCCTCGCACGACTACGTGCGGGTGCTGCTGGCGGTGGTCCTGGCCAGCTCGGCCATCGGGGCCACGGGCCGGCTGCCTCGGCTGGCCGGATGGGTCTGCGCCGTCGGCATGCTCGACTGGGTGAGCAACGCCTTCGCCTACTCGAAGGTCGACCACGACCACTTCGCGCTCGTCGTGGCGCTGTTCGTCCTGCCCACGGTCGGCCGCGCGCGGTTCGCTGATGTCGACGTCCGGTCGCGGGCCGCGGGGTGGGCGATCCGCATGGTCCAGATCGGCGCCGTCTCGATCTACTTCCTGTCGGCCTGCGCCAAGATGCGGTTCGGGGGGTGGGGATGGGCCAACGGCGCCACGCTCATCTGGGCCCTCACGAGGCGCCCGAACGGCATCGGCCCCTGGGTGGGGTCGCACCCAGCGCTCACCCACGCGCTGCAGTGGGTCGTGCTGGTCGCGGAGTCCTGCTCACCGATCCTGTTGTGGCTCAAGGGAAGGGCGCTGTATGCCGCGTTGCTCTTCTGGGCCGGCTTCCACCTCAGCACGTACGTGATGCTGAAGATCCACTTCCTGCCGCTCGTGGTGTGCCTGCTCAGCTTCCTCCCGCTGGAGCGGCTTCCTCACCCGGCCAGGCTGCGACGAGTCGGGTCCGCACGTCCTCGAGGAGCATCGGCAGCGCCTTCGTCTGGCCGATGATCGGCAGGAAGTTCGCGTCGCCTCCCCAGCGCGGGACGATGTGCTGGTGCAGGTGGGCCTGCACCCCGGCACCGGCGACGGCACCCTGGTTCATCCCGATGTTGTAGCCGTGCGGTCCGGAGGCTGCGTCGATCGCCGCGATGGCCTGCTTGGTCAGCAGCGTGAACTCGCTGGTCTCCTCGTCGGTCAGGTCGACGTAGAGCGAGGCGTGGCGGTAGGGACAGACCAGGACGTGCCCGGGGTTGTAGGGAAACAGGTTCATGACGACGTAGCACGTGGCGCCCCGGTGCACGATCAGCCCCGCCTGGTCGTCCTTTCCCGGCGCGGCACAGAAGGGACAGCCGTCGCCGGCATCCTCGCTCGGCCGCTCCCCAGTCACGTAGGCCATCCGGTGCGGGGTCCACAGGCGCTCGAAGCCGTCCCGCTCCCCCGCGAAGTCCGTGTCCGGCTGCATCAGACCTGGGCGCGCGACTCGACGGCCTGGAGGACCTCGGCGATCGCGTCCTCGATCGGCACGCCGTTCTTCTGCTCGCCGTTGCGGTAGCGGAAGGACACGGCGTTCTTCGCGCGGTCCTCCTCGCCGGCGATGAGGACGAAGGGCACCTTCGACTTCGAGGCGTTGCGGATCTTCTTCGGGAACCGGTCGTCGCTCTCGTCGAGCTCGACCCGGATCCCCTTGGCCTTCATCTGCGAGAGCACGTCCCAGAGGTAGTCGTTGAACTCGTCGGCGACCGGGATCCCCAGCACCTGGACCGGGGACAACCACACCGGGAACGCGCCCGCATAGTGCTCGACGAGCACCCCGATGAAGCGCTCGATCGAGCCGAACTTGGCCGAGTGGATCATCACCGGCTGCTTGCGGGTGCCGTCCGACGCCTGGTACTCGAGTCCGAACCGCTCGGGCTGGTTGAAGTCGTACTGGATGGTCGACATCTGCCAGGTGCGGCCGATGGCGTCCCGCGCCTGCACCGAGATCTTGGGCCCGTAGTAGGCCGCGCCACCCGGGTCCGGCACGAGCTCGAGCCCTGACTCGGTGGCCACCTGCTCGAGGACTGAGGTCGCGACCTCCCACTGCTCGTCGGACCCGATGAACTTGTCCTTCTTGTCGCCCTCGGTGTCGCGGGTCGACAGCTCGAGGTAGAAGTCGTCGAGCCCGAAGTCACGGAACAGCCCGAGGCAGAAGTCGAGGAGGTGCTTGACCTCGCCCGGGGCCTGCTCGGCGGTGACGTACGAGTGTGAGTCGTCCTGGGTCATGCCACGCACGCGGGTGAGCCCGTGGACGACGCCGGACTTCTCGAACCGGTAGACCGAGCCGAACTCGAACAGGCGCAGTGGCAGCTCGCGGTAGGACCGCCCGCGGGAACGGAAGATCAGGTTGTGCATCGGGCAGTTCATCGCCTTGAGGCGGTACTCGGTGCCCTCGAACTCCATCGGCGGGAACATGGTGTCCGCGTAGTAGGGCAGGTGCCCGGAGGTGTGGAACAGGCCGTCCTTGCTGATGTGGGGGGTCCCGACGTACTCGAAGCCCTCCTCGATGTGGCGGCGGCGGACGTAGTCCTCCATCTCGCGCTTGATGATCCCGCCCTTCGGGTGGAACACCGCCAGCCCCGACCCGAGCTCGTCGGGGAAGCTGAAGAGGTCGAGCTCGGCGCCGAGCTTGCGGTGGTCGCGCTTCTCGGCCTCGGCGAGCCGCTCGAGGTAGGCCTTGAGCTCGTCCTTGGTCGGCCAGGCGGTGCCGTAGACGCGCTGGAGCTGGGGGTTCTTCTCCGACCCGCGCCAGTAGGCCCCGCCACTGCGCATCAGCTTGAACGCGTTGCCGAGCACCTTGGTCGACGGCACGTGCGGGCCACGGCACAGGTCGCCCCAGGCCCGCGACCCGTCACGCTTGAGGTTGTCGTAGATGGTCAGCTGCGCACCGCCCACCTCGACGTCGGCCCCCTCGGCGGCGTCGCCTGCAGCTCCGCCCTTGAGGCCGATCAGCTCGATCTTGTAGGGCTCTGCGGCCAGCTCGACCGCGGCCTGCTCGTCGCTGATCTCGCGCCGCACGAAGGTCTGGCCCTCGTTGACGATCCGCTGCATCACCTTCTCGAGGGCCCTGAGGTCCTCGGGGGTGAACGGCTCGGCGACGTCGAAGTCGTAGTAGAACCCGTCGCGCACCGGGGGCCCGATGCCGAGGCGAGCCTTCGGGTTGACCTCCTGGACGGCCTGGGCGAGCACGTGGGCGGCGCTGTGCCGCAGCACGTCGAGACCGTCCTGCTCCTGGGCGGTCACCGGCTCCACGACGTCACCGTCGGCCAGCACGTGGGCCAGGTCGCGCAGCTCACCGTTGACGCGCGCGACCAGGACGGCGCGGTCGCCCTCGAACAGGTCGGCGGCAGTCGTCTGCTCCGGCACCGATCGCTCGTCTCCAGCGACGTTGACGGTGATCTGGGCAGACATGGTGGTGGGTTCTCCTGCTCGTTGGTGGCTCGGTGTGGTGAAGCCGTTCAGGTATGCCGCGCGCGGAGCTCCACAGGCGGCATACCGATGCTATCGGCCACCTCGTGCAGACCGCGCGCGAGTTACCCGCGGCAGGTCAGCCGGCCGTGCTCGACACCCGCACGGCTGGTGGTAGACAGGCCCCATGATCGTCGTCATCGCAGGCGGGCACGGCCAGATCGCCCAGCACCTCGAACGCTCACTGTCGGAGTCGGGCCACGAGGCGGTGGGGCTGGTGCGCAACCCCGACCACCTCGCCGACCTCGCCCAGCAGGGCGCCCGCGGCGAGGTCGTCGACCTCGAGAAGGCGACCGTCGACCAGCTGGCCGCCGCCATCGCCGGTGCCGACGCCGTGGTGTTCGCCGCGGGCGCCGGTCCCGGAAGCGGAGCGGACCGCAAGGAGACCGTCGACCGGGCAGCGGCAGCGTTGCTCGCCGACGCTGCCGAGCAGGCCGGGGTGACGCGCTACGTCATGGTGTCGGCGATGGGTACCGAGGCGGCGGACCCGGACAGCGACGACGTCTTCCAGGTGTACCTGCGGGCCAAGGGCGCGGCCGACGACGACCTGCGGTCGCGGACCGCGCTCGACTGGACCGTGGTCCGCCCCGGCCGGCTCACGGACGACGAGCCCACCGGCCGGGTGGCCCTCGGTGAAGGGCTCGGGCGCGGCTCGGTCACGCGTCGTGACGTCGCCGCCGTGCTCGCGGAGCTGCTCGTCACCGGCGCCGGAAGGGGTCGCACCGTCGACCTCGTCTCGGGCGAGGTGCCCGTTCGGCAGGCTGTCGCGGCCCTGGGCTCGTGACCGCGTCGACCCCCCACCCGGCCACGGACTGGGCCGTACAACAGGTGGCCTTCACCGACGCCCGGGTCCAGGACCTCGTCACGGAGGTGCAGGAGTACTACGTCCAGATCTACGGGGGCCCTGACGACTCCCGGGTCGACCCGACGGAGTTCGACGAGCCGCAGGGACGCTTCCTCCTGGGTCTCGTGGACGGCTCACCGGTCGCGATGGGTGGCTGGCGGCTGCGACCCGAGCTCGACGCCGCGATCGGCGGACGATGCGCGGAGGTGAAGCGCATGTTCGTCTCCCCTGCTCTGCGTCGCCAAGGGCTGGCCCGGCGGTTGCTGGTCGCCCTCGAGGACTCGGCCAGGACGGCCGGGGTCGAGGTGCTGGCCCTCGAGACGGGCACGATGCAGCCCGAGGCGATCGCGCTCTATGAGGCGCAGGGATACGAGCCGACGATCCGGTTCGGCCACTACGCCGACTCCGAGCTGTCGCGGTACTTCGCCAAGCAGCTGGCCGGGCCCCCGGCCGGCGGCTGAGCCCGCCGAGGTTCAGCGACCGACAATGCGGACCGGTGGCCTGCGGATCGGACCGCTGTCGGTGGGCATGACCGCCGTGCGGCTGTGGACCTCCAGCTCACGGATGAGGCGCTGGGCGTCGAGCAGCATCGCGCCGTAGGCGGGCCACGCGCGTTCGTCCTCCAGCTCGGTGGTCCGGACCTCGTGCTCCAGCTCGGTGATGATCTCCCCGGCGGAGCGCAGGTACTGGCGGACGGCGGCCTGCTCGTCCTCGTCACCAAGGCCGAAGTGGCCCAGGGCGCCCGCGACCTCGTCGAGCGCGACGGCATACCGCTCGAGGAAGCGTTGGGTCGGGGTCGGCTGGCTCGCCCCCTCGTCAGCCGCATCGAACAGGGTGCGAGCGATCCCGCTCACCTGCCACTGGCCCCGCCGGATCGCCTCCACCGTCTGCGCGTAACCCTCCCAGTCCACCTCGACCCGGCGCAGGTTGTCACGGGGGTTGAACCGCGTGCTCTCGCGGCCGGTCTCGATCTCGGCGTGGATGGTCGGGGCCAACCTGAGGAGGTCGGTGCTGGTGTCGTACCACGAGCGGGCCAGGTCGGCATCCCACCCCTCCCGCATGCCGGCGGCGATGTCGTTGAGCAGCTGGCACACCTGCCGGGTCAGCGCCCGGATCTGGTCTCGCGGCTGGTGGATGTGCAGCGGTGCCACCACGATCGCGTTGGTGAGCACCCCGATGACACCACCGGCCAGCGTCTCGACGATGGTGAGGTAGGTGAACTCCGTGTCGGTCCCGCCGACGGTGATGAGCGACAGCAGCACCATGGCCGGCACCTGGATGCCGTGGTCTCCGAGCCGGCGCCACCGCCCGACGAGGAGGGCGAGCACCATCACCGGCAGCATGCTCCACCAGTGGACCCCCAGCGTCGCGCCGACGAGCCACGCCACGCTCATCCCCACGATGACCGCCACCAACCGCTGGGCGCTCGCCCACAGGGAGCGCACCATCGTGCGGTCGACCACGAGCAGGGCCGCCATCGGCGCGTAGAAGGGTGCCGGGCTGTGCAGGACGCGCACAGCGAACTGCCAGGCGAGCACCGTCGCCAGCGCCGCCTTCCCCATCAGGAGGGCGGTGTCGCGCTCCGGCCCGGCGTGGCGCACCGCCTCGACGACCGTCCGGATCCCCCTGCGCGCGGAGTCGCGCAGCGCACCGAGCCACGAGGCCCGCTGCGTCCCGTCAGGTGAAGAGTCCATCCTCCCGACACTAGGGGTCGGTGACTCGCCCGCATAGCCGCCCGCAGCCCGCGTGACCCTCTGCCCGCGGTCGTCAGGACTCGAACGTCAGGGTCAGGTGGATGAGGCTGGCGTCCTGGGCGGACCGGAGGCCGGCGACCGTCACCGGGCCCGAGTCGTCGACGAGCAGCTCGACCGTGCTGGGCAGCAGCACCGGCTTGGCGAACCACACGTGCGACGTGCTCGACTCGGCGGTGCCGGGTCCGAGGCAGGCCAGGGTGCGGGCTGCCGTCCACATCCCGTGGGCGATGGCCCGAGGGAAGCCCATCGCCTTGGCTGTCAGCGCGTGCACGTGGATCGGGTTCACGTCACCTGACACCGCGGCATACGCGCGTCCCTGGCCCTCGGGGACGCGGACGACGGCGGCGGGTGGGCGACTCGGGAGGGGCGGCGCCTGGACGCCCGACTCGGCCTCGGGGTGCGCGTGCCCCCGCCGCAGGTACGTGCTGCGGCCGTCCCAGACCCGTTCACCCTCGACGTCGACCTCGGTGACCAGGTCGACGAGCTGACCCTTCGGATGCGGACGCAAGCGCTCGGCGTGCACCGTGAGGTCGAGTCGGTCGTCCGCCCTGAGCCTTCGGTGCACGGTGATCTGGTTCTCCAGGTGGACCAGCCCGGGCAGCGCCAGGGGAAAGGCCCGGTCGGCCATCAGCGCCACCTGGAGCGGGAACCCGAGCACGTGGGGGTAGGGGTGCGGGAGCACGTCGCTCCCCCCGAACCCGCAGACCCGTTCGTAGGCCAGCAGGTGGTCACGGTCGATGCTGACGCCCTCGCGACGCAGTGCGGTGTCAGGGAGGTCGCCGTGTCGACCGCGTTGCGTGAGGGCCGCCTTGGCGAACAACGGCGCCAGGGCTGGCGACTCGGTCAAGGTGCGGACCTCCACGTCAGGCCCCCAACAGGCTCTGGCCGCACACCCGCACCACGTTGCCCGTGACGCCCGAGTTGGCGTCCTGGCTGAACCACGCGATGGTCTCGGCGACGTCCACGGGCAGTCCCCCCTGGTTGAGGGAGTTGAGCAGTCGACCCACCTCCCGGGTCGCGAACGGCACCTTGGCCGTCATCTCGGTCTCGATGAACCCCGGCGCCACCGCGTTGACGGTGATCCGGCGGGCCCGGAGCGCGTCGTCAGCCGACAACGCGTCCACGAGCCCGATCACGCCGGCCTTCGACGCCCCGTAGTTGGTCTGCCCGCGGTTGCCGGCGATGCCGGCGATCGACGACACGAGGACGACGTGCCCCCCGTCACGGACGCCACCCTCGGCCAGCAGCACCTCGTTCATCCGCAGGATCGACCCCAGGTTGACGTCGAGCACCGACGACCAGCGGTCCTCGTCCATGTTGGCGAGCAGCTTGTCGCGGGTGATCCCGGCGTTGTGCACGACGACGTCGAGGCCCCCGTGCCGCGTGGTCGCGTGGTCGAGGACCTGACGCCCCGCGGTCGGGGCCGTGACGTCGAGCTGCAGGGCGGTGCCACCGACCCGGTTGGCGGTGCGAGCCAGCGAGTCGCCGGCAGCGGGGATGTCGACGCACACGACCGTGGCGCCGTCCCGGGCCAGCACGTCGGCGATCGACGCACCGATGCCCCGGGCTGCGCCGGTGACGACCGCCACCTTGCCGGCCAGCGGCTTCTCCCAGTCGGTCGGCTCGGTGGGCGTGCCTCGTCCGACGCGGACCACCTGCGCGTCGACGTAGGCCGAGCGGCCCGACAGCAGGAAGCGCAGGGCCGCGTCGGCGTTCGCCTCCGCACCATCGCCGATGAGCACGAGGTTGGCGGTGGCTCCGGCCCGGAGCTCCTTGCCGATGGACCGCGTGATCCCTTCGAGCGCACGTCGGGTCGCCGCCTGCGCGAAACCGTTGGCACTCCTGGGCTCCCGGCCCACCACGATCACCCGTCCGCTGGGACGCAGGCCCTTGAGCGCCGGCGCCACGAGGGCTCGCAGTGCGTCGAGGTCGCTGGGCTCGCTCGCCTCGGTGAGGTCGGCGACCACCGCCGCGACCCGGTCGCCGTCGGCCAGCTCGTCGAGGGTGTCGACCCCCTCACGCTCCAGCAAGCCGCGCCCGCGCGCTGCCACCGGAGCAGCACCGAGCCCTCCGACGAGGACCGCGCCGTCGATGAGGGGCTCGCCCACGGCATACCGGCGCAGCCTCGTGGGGCGCGGGAGCCCGAGCTGGGCCGCCAGCTTCTTGCCGACCGGGCTGTTCACGATGCCGGCGTAGGTGCCCGCCATCACGCAGCCTCGAGGATGGCCATGACGCCCTGCCCGCCAGCTGCGCAGATCGAGATGAGGCCGCGCGCACCGGGTCCCTTCTCGTGCAACAGCTTTGCGAGGGAGGCGACGATGCGCCCACCGGTGGCGGCGAACGGGTGACCCGCCGCCAGGGACGAACCGTTGACGTTGAGCTTGCTGCGGTCGAGCGCCCCGATGGGCGCGCCGAGGCCGAGCCGGTCGCGGCAGAAGTCCTCGCTCTCCCAGGCGGCCAAGGTGGTCAGCACGGTGGCCGCGAAGGCTTCGTGGATCTCGACCAGGTCGAAGTCCTGCAGCGTCATCCCCTGCCGGGCGAGCAGGTGGGGCAGCGCGTAGGCCGGCGCCATGAGCAGGCCCTCGTTGCCGGTCACGTAGTCAACTGCGGCGGTCTGGGCGTCGACGAGGTGTGCGAGCACGGGCAGCCCGCGCTCCTTCGCCCACTCGTCCGACCCGAGCAGGACGGCGGAGGCGCCGTCAGTCAGGGGCGTCGAGTTGCCCGCGGTCATGGTGGCTCCCTCCCCCCTGCCGAACACCGGCTTGAGGGTGGCGAGCTTCTCGACCGTGGAGTCGGCGCGGAGGTTCTGGTCGCGCGTCTGCCCCAGGAAGGGCGTCATGAGGTCGTCGAAGAAGCCGCGCTCGTACGCGGCGGCGAGGTGCTGGTGGGAGCTCGCGGCAATCTCGTCCTGGGCCTGGCGGCTGATGCCCCACTGCTTGGCCGTTTGGGCCATGTGCTCCCCCATCGACAGGCCGGTGCGCGGCTCGACGTTGCGCGGGATCTCGGGCACCAGCTGGCTGGGGCGCAGCCGGGTGAGCGCCTTGGCGCGCTGCCCGGGGGTCGTGGCCCGGTTGAGCGAGAGCAGCGTCTCGCGCAGGCCCTCGTTGACGGCGATCGGCGCGTCGGAGGCGGTGTCGGTGCCGCCGGCGATGCCGGACGCGATCTGGCCGAGCGCGATCTTGTTGGCCACCAGGATGGCGGCCTCGAGGCCAGTGCCGCAGGCCTGCTGCACGTCATAGGCGGGGGTCCGGGCCGAGAGGCTCGACCCCAGCACCGACTCACGAGTCAGGTTGAAGTCACGCGCGTGCTTGAGCACCGCACCTGCCGCGACCTCGCCGACCTGCTCCCCTGCGAGGCCGTGCCGCGCCACCAGTCCCTCGATGGCGGCCGTGAGCATGTCCTGGTTGGAGGCCTTCGCGTACGCGCCGTTCTGGCGCGCGAACGGGATGCGGTTGCCGCCGATGACAGCCGCCCGGCGGGACCGGTCGGACGCCCGCGAGGAGGTGGATCGAGGTGATGGCGCGGAGGTGGCCACGAGGTGCTCCTGGGTGGTGGGATGTGGGACAGGTAACTGATACGGACGGTAGCAGGTACAGCAAGTACCTGCTACCGTCACGGCTTGTGACCACGACCACTCAGCCCGCGAGCCCGGCTCCTGACGGACGCAGCACGCGGTGGGACCAGCACCGCGCGGCTCGCCGCCGCGAGCTGGTCGATGCCACCCTGCGTGCGGTCCGTCAGCACGGGGCGGGCGTGGGAATGGACGACATCGCGGCCGTCGCCGGCACCTCCAAGACCGTCATCTACCGGCACTTCACCGACCGCCAGGGCCTGTATGCCGCGGTGTCGGAGAGCGTGGACGCGCTGATCCTGCGCAACCTCGTGCAGGCCACCGGCGCCGCGGGCGACGACCTCACCAGCGCCGACTCGACCCCGAGGGGGCTGATCGCCGGGGCCATCGACGCCTACCTGACGCTCGTGGAGAAGGACCCCGAGGTGTACCGGTTCGTCGTGACGGCTCCGCTGCTCGACCAGTCGTCCGGCGACCCCGCTGCGCCGGTGACCGGCCACATCGCCGCGCAGATGTCCCTCGTCATCGCCGAGGCCCTGACCCGCGCGGGGCGCGACACCGCCCCCGCGAGGGTGTGGGGTGCCGGGCTGGTGGGGATGGTCCGCGCCGCGGCCGACCAGTGGCTCGCCGACACCGGTGCGATGACCCGACCTGAGCTCACCGAGCACCTCACCGACCTGGCCTGGGGAGGGCTCTCCGCGGCCTGGCCCGACGAGACCCCCTGACCGAGACCCCCTGACCGAGACCCCCTGACCAAGACCCCTCACCCTGAGAGACCCTGACCGAGGAGCAGCCTCATGACCACCCTCGCCCCCGCCCTCCAGAAGACCCTTGACGGTCGCTGGGCCGCGATCCGCGACGAGGCGCGGACCGACCTCGACCCGGAGCGGTTCGCCCCTCCGGCCGAACCCCTCGACCTCGAGTCGTACCGCGCGCGGATCGCCGACCAGGTCCAGGCGCTGGCCGCCACGGGCCACGCCAAGCGCGGCTTCCCCCGGGCCATCGGCGGCAACGGCGACCTCGGCGGGTCGGTCACGGCGTTCGAGCTGCTCGGCCACGCCGACCTGTCGCTCATGGTCAAGGCGGGGGTGCACTGGGGACTGTTCGGTGGGGCCGTGGCGAACCTCGGCACCGAACGCCACCACACGGCATACCTCCCCTCGATCATCGACGCCACGCTGCCCGGCTGCTTCGCGATGACCGAGACCGGTCATGGCTCAGACGTCCAGTCGCTCGGCACCACGGCCACCTATGACCCCGCCACCGACGAGCTGGTGGTCCACACCCCCGACCTGCGCGCCCGCAAGGACTACATCGGTGGGGCCGCGCGCGACGGCCGGATGGCGGCCGTCTTCGCCCAGCTGGTCACCGGCGGCGAGAGCCATGGCGTGCACTGCGTGCTCGTGCCGATCCGCGACGAGTCCGGCGCCACGATGCCCGGGGTGACGATCGGCGACTGCGGCGCCAAGGCCGGGCTCGCAGGGGTCGACAACGGCCGCCTGTCGTTCGACCACGTGCGGGTGCCGCGCACCAACCTGCTGAACCGCTACGGCGACATCGACGAGCACGGCACCTACACCTCGCCCATCGAGAACCAGACCCGCCGGTTCTTCACCATGCTCGGCACCCTGGTGCGCGGGCGGATCAGCGTGGCCGGCGGTGCCGGCGCGGCCACCCGCACCGCCCTGACGCTCGCCGTCACGTATGCCGGTCACCGACGCCAGTTCGCGCCGCCCGGCGGCACGGACGAGGTGATCCTGCTCGACTACCGCGTGCACCAGCGCAAGCTGCTGCCCGCCCTGGCCAAGTCCTACGCTTTGCAGTTCGCCCAGAACGAGCTCGTCGGGCTGATGCACGACGTGCAGTCGGCCGGTGACGCGGCCGACGACCACCAGCAGCGCGAGCTCGAGGCGAGGGCGGCCGGGACCAAGGCGGTCGCCACGGCGCACGCGACGGCGACCATCCAGATGTGCCGGGAGGCGTGTGGCGGAGCCGGCTACCTCGCGGTCAACCGGCTGCCGGCGCTCAAGGCCGACACGGACGTCTTCACGACCTTCGAGGGCGACAACACCGTGCTGCTCCAGCTCGTCGCCAAGGGGCTGCTCACCGACTACCGCGACGCGTTCGGCGACCTCGACACCCTGGGGATGGTGCGGTTCGGAGCCAGGCAGTTCGCGGGTGCCGTCATCGAGCGCACCGCGGCACGGGGGCTCATCCAGCGGCTCATCGACTCCGCGCCGGGCCGCGACAGCGAGAAGGGCCCGACCGACCGCGGCTGGCAGCTCGACCTCTTCGAGGACCGTGAGAAGCACCTGCTCGAGACCCTCGCCCTGCGGCTGCGCAAGGCCGGCAAGCCGGGCGCCGACCTGTTCGCCGCCTTCAACGACGCCCAGGACCACGTCATCGAGGCGGCCCGGGCCCACGTGGACCGCACCATCCTCGAGTCGTTCGTCGCAGCCATCGACGGGTGCGCCGACCCTTCGGCTGCCCAGACCCTGTCGCGGGTGTGCGACCTCTACGCGCTGAGCAGCATCGAGGCCGACAAGGGCTGGTTCCTCGAGCACGGCCGGATCACGCCGGCGCGGAGCAAGCAGGTCACCGCCGCCGTCAACGACCTCTGCGCCGCGCTGCGGCCGCACGCGCAGGAGCTGGTCGACGCCTTCGGGATCCCGAAGGCGTGGCTCGGCACGGAGCTGCTGCACCCCCTCGACTGATCTGAGCGCCTATGTCCGTCGCCATATGGTGACGTGTTTGCATCCGTCGGGATCTCGGGTGATTCGGTGGTGGAATCCGGAGTGGTGGACGCGGCGGTGGTGGAACCCGCACAGGGGTACTGCTTTGTCGAGGTCGGTGTGTCCGCCGGTGGCCCAGGGGTCTTGGTGGTGTTGCTCGGTCCAGGCGTAGGGGCGGTCGCAGTCGTCGGCGGCGCAGGAGTCGTAGGTCATGGCCAGGGCCACCCGTTGGGCTTCGGTGAAGAAGCGTTGGGTGCGGCCGAGGTCGAGCAGCTGGGACTGGCCGTCGAGGACGGCCGGGACGATCCCTGCGCCGCAGGCCAGTCGTCGGGCTTCGGAGGCGGACAGGTCGTGTCCGGTGTCGAGGTGCGCGGCACCGAGGGATGCCTTGAGCTGGTCGTGGTCGAGGGTGACCAGCACGGTGGCGTTGACCTTGCCGGCGAGGTGGTCGGTGGGCAGGTGTTCGAGGAGCTCGACGAAGGCCCGGCCGTACTTCTGGGACCAGTCGAGGTCTTCGGCCCGGAATGCGTTCCAGGTC